>JAKEEN010000208.1 GCA_022616575.1 Flammeovirgaceae bacterium | reverse complement strand
CGGCTAAATGTGGCCCTGAATTTTTTTCTGGCACCTTCCTGCTTCGCTAATTCTTTCCGCATGATTATAATCTTCTATCCAAAAAAGCCAACGCCTTTCGCAAGAAGATTTCGAGAGTCATGGAATGTTATTTATGATTTAATAGTCCAAAGTAAGCGTTTTGAAGCATTTTGTTTCGATTTTAAGCTTCAAATCATGTTTTAAGCGAGCAGCCGAATAAAATCAGGAGTACCATCATAAAATTTCGTACCTTTGACCCCTCAATTTCTTGAATCTGCTAAGGCTATCTTCTTCTGGAAAGATCATTACCTCTACTGGATTTCTTCAATTGACTCTGAGACCTTGTCTCATTTCCTTATTTACTAACTTTTAACCCAGTATGTATGAATTTATTTATTGCAAACATTAGCCGAGAGGTAAAAGAAGATGCACTGAATGCATTGTTCGCGGAGTTCGGAACTGTTGCTTCATCAAAAATTATTATTGATAAATTAACAGGTGAATCAAAAGGCTTTGGCTTTGTAGAAATGAAAAACGACAACGAAGCACTTGAAGCCATTAATAAACTGAATAACGCCAATTTTTTTGGCAAGAACCTGGTGGTTTCAAAAGCAAGACCTAAAACAACCGCGTACTAACCCAATCATTAATGACGAATACAAAGCCCCTCACATTTGCAACCACCCATCGCGATTTTTCAGCTACGCTGAACAAACGTGTGAATGATTACTTTAAAGTGAACGGTGTATCACGACATGCTAATACCGAAATGATTGTGAAAACCGTTTTCATGTTCGCACTTTACTTTGTTCCGTACGGATTGATTGTTGGTGGTGTAGCAAACCCGTGGTGGCTTATTGTACTTGTTGTTTTCATGAGCCTTGGACTTGCCGGTATCGGGCTTTCGGTTATGCACGATGCAAACCATGGTGCGTATTCAAAAAAGAATTGGGTCAACTCATTAATCGGGTACTCGCTCAACATGATAGGGGCTAATGCCTTCAATTGGAAGATGCAACATAATGTTCTCCACCATACGTACACCAATGTGCTTGAAGAAGACGAGGATATAAGTCCGCGTGGTGTGCTTCGGTTAACACCCCATTCCACATGGAAGCGGATTCACAAATATCAGTTTATTTACGCCTGGTTCTTGTACGGTTTAATGACCATCGTTTGGTTAACATTTAAAGATTTTCAGCGCATTATAAAATATCATAAAACGGGATTGGCAAAGAAGAACAATGCGAATATTCTTACGGAGTGGTTCATTCTTGTCGGAACAAAAATTTTATACATCACCTACATTTTTATCATTCCACTGGTGTTTACATCGTTAGCCTGGTGGCAAATCGGACTTGGTATTTTTATCATGCATTACATTGCAGGTTTTTTACTGGCTATTATTTTTCAACCTGCTCACGTAATCGAGGGTACAGAATTTCCCCTTCCGGATGAAAATAAAAAACTGGAAAATAACTGGGCCATACATCAATTGCTCACAACAACTAATTTTGGTAACAAGAGCCGTTGGTTTTCATGGTATGTAGGGGGGTTGAATTTTCAAATCGAGCATCATCTTTTCCCTAATATTTGTCATGTACACTACCGCAAAATTGCCGGCATCGTGCGGGATACAGCGCGCGAGTTTGGCTTGCCATATAAAAGTGCACGCACATTTATTGGAGCTTTGCTGCTTCATGCCCGTTTGTTGAAACAATTGGGGGCCAGGCCTGTTTAATCATTATTCATTCATTTAAAATCGGATCGATTCGATCATCATCTTACGTTCATGCGTCAATTAAAAATTGTCAAACAAATTACAAATCGCGAGAGCCAGTCTCTCGACAAATATTTACAGGAAATTGGAAAAGTAGATTTAATTTCTGCCGATGTTGAAGTGGATCTTGCCAGGAGAATCAAGCAAGGCGATCAGGTGGCATTAGAGAGGTTAACTAAAGCCAATTTGCGATTTGTTGTTTCAGTAGCCAAACAATATCAAAACAACGGACTTACACTGGGTGACCTGATTAATGAAGGAAATCTTGGATTAATCAAAGCGGCCAGCCGGTTTGATGAAACCCGCGGTTTTAAATTTATCTCATACGCAGTGTGGTGGATTCGGCAATCCATTTTGCAGGCATTGGCCGAGCAGGCACGCGTAGTCCGCCTTCCGTTAAACCGGGTAGGCTCGCTCAATAAAATTTCCAGGACCTTTTCTGAACTCGAACAAAAATATCAGCGCGAGCCATCCACCCAGGAGTTGGCAGACGTTCTTGATATCACAACCGATGAAATTGAGAGTACCTTGCGCGTTTCGGGCAGACACGTGTCGGTAGATGCGCCCATGGTGAACGGAGAAGACAATAGTTTACTGGATGTGCTTTCGAGTGAAAGTACATCAACCCCCGACTCTGAGCTAATGATCGATTCATTAAAGCTCGAGATTGCAAGGGCCTTGTCAACATTAACCGCCAGAGAGTCTGATGTGTTGGCCTATTATTTTGGCCTTAACGGCAACAATGCCATGACCCTCGAGGAGATTGGAAGCAAATTTAATCTGACACGTGAGCGCGTTCGGCAGATTAAAGAAAAAGCAACACGCAGATTAAAACATACCGCCAGGAGCAAGTCGCTGAGGTCGTACCTTGGCTAAAACAATTAACTTATGGATGCTAAATTTTTCGGTTCAATGATAAACAGTAATCAAGTCTACACATCTCTCTGGAATAAATACCGCCCCGCCATTGTTCAGTTAATGGTTGCTTCTGCGGAAGGACCCCAGCAATACAAAATGTATGGTCATGAATTTAAGGCCCTCAACTCAAAAGAGAAGAAGGGGTATGCATTTAAACTTCATACCCAGCAGGCTAAAGCAGTCAATAATATTAAAGAGTCGATGTTAGCTCAAGACCTGCTGTATATTTTAAAGCTATCCCGCAAAGCGTCTGAGTTAATGGAAGCGGATGGATATGAATTCATGCTTGATAAACATTTTATGTTTCATATAACCAAATTGGAGTCTCCTGTTGCTCAGTAATCTGCTGCGGCTTATGTCAGAAATTGTTGATGGTAATTATGTAGAAGAGATACTGCAGCGCCTGGAAAGCAGTGACTTAAAAATGGAAGTTACAATCTCATCGCGCGAAGGTATTTTTTATATGAGCAGCAGTGAAGAATCGGTTGCGCTACAGGGTACTACCCTGGAAGAAGCTGTAACATATCTGGGCAATAAAATTACCTGTGAAAATCCCAGTTCGAATTTTAGTTTTTGGTGGAAAGAAAAATTTGGAAGCAGTCTGTAATATAGACTGCTTAAGAATTACTTGGTAATTTTTACGCGTACCGCGTTAAGTCCCTTAAAGCCCCTTTCAGTTTCAAATGTTACTTTGTCATTTTCTTTAATGGCCATCATCAGTCCATTGCTATGCACAAAGATGCTTTCCTTGGAATCTAAGTCCTTAATGAAACCGAAACCTTTGGAGTTATTAAAAAAGGTTACAATACCCGTACGGATGGCACTTTTTTCATCGGCTGGATCATGTTTACGCGCTCCGATAATAATATCTTCTTCCTTAATGGTTTTCTTTTTGGTGGGATCTGGTGGTGTAGAAGAAATATTCCCGTTTTCATCTACATAGGCAATCATATCTTCAAAAGACTTTCCTTCTTTGGCGTTGGCCTTTCTTTCTTCTTTACGTTGCTCTTTTTCTTTTCTCTTTTGGAGTTTCTTCTTTTCTAATTCTTTCTTGTTGAATGTTTCTTGCGGTCTGCCCATGCGTTGTTAATTTGATGAATCCCTTATGAGTCGGGATTGGAGTAGCAGTGCTATCTTTTCTCAAGCCAGAAAGGTGCTGCAAGGTACCAAAAATCAGCCAAAAGAAATTGAATTTGATTTACTTTACTTGAGCGAACTGCGAAAAAGAACTTTTCGGGTCATTTTAGCGCGATATTTTTACACCTTCAAAAAAATGCAATCATTTAATATCAACCCGGCTCTCCTTAATAAGCTTAAAAGTGTCGGCAGCATCAAGAACCTTCCGGCCGATTCTGTACTCATGAATGAAGATGATTATATTCAGTCAATTCCAATTGTATTGAGTGGCTCCATTAAAGTAATGCGCACGGATGAAGACGGGCGCGAGATCCTTTTGTATTATATCAAACCAGGCGAAAGCTGTGTCATGTCTTTTTTGGGAGCTACGTGCAATGAACGAAGCAAAATTAAAGCAGTCGTGGAAGATGCAGCCGAGATTCTGATGTTACCCATTCATAAAGCCACAGAGTTTATTCGTACGTATCCGGAGTGGCTGGAATTTATTTTTCAACTCTATAATCAACGTTTTGAAGAATTGCTCGAAGTGGTAAACGCCATCGCCTTTCAAAAAGTAGATGAGCGCCTCTGGGAACTGATTAAGAAAAAAGTTGAAATGAACCAAACCAGAGAACTATCTATTACGCACCAACAACTGGCTGATGAGTTGGGGACTGCACGTGAAGTAGTCTCAAGGTTGCTGAAGCAACTGGAAAAAGGCAATAAAATTTTACTTGCAAGAAATAAAATCAAAGTACTCTCTGCTGTGTGACTTAAGTTACTGATCAACCGGTCTGCTACCAATAGGTTTGCATCTTAAAAATTATTGATTTGGAAATTGTTGGTTATGCAGCCTTTATAGTGATCGGACTTTCACTCGGGCTAATTGGCGGAGGTGGTTCTATTCTGACAATCCCTGTACTCGTGTATTTTTTTGACAATGATCCTGTAGTTTCCACTGCTTATTCATTATTTGTGGTTGGCCTGACAAGTTTGATAGGCTCCATTGGGCATTTTAAAAATGGCCATGTACAAATGCACACGGCCATATATTTTGGGTTACCCTCTGTTATTTCTGTTTTTACGGTTCGCAAGTTTTTGCTGCCGCTCATTCCTGACCCCGTTTTCTATATCGGACCAGCCTTTGCGTTGACCAAGTCACATTTTATTATGATTCTCTTTGCGCTTTTGATGATAGCAGCCTCCCTGTCAATGATTAGAAAATCAGGCGGTGAAGGTGTTGAAAGAAAACTCAGGCGGAATGATGTAAATCTAATGTTCATGGGCTTGTGGGTCGGAGCAATTACCGGCTTGTTGGGCGCAGGCGGAGGTTTTCTTATTATTCCCGCCTTGGTTGTTCTGGGCGGACTTCCCATGAGGCATGCAGTTGGAACATCTCTCGTCATTATTGCCATCAATTCATTAGTGGGAATAATCGGAGACATGAATTCAGGTATCCCTATCGACTATCCATTTCTTATTGTATTTAGCGGATTGGCGATTATAGGGATACTCATAGGCGTAAAGTTGTCGCACTACATTTCAAATGAAAAACTCAAGCCTGCATTTGGATGGTTTGTGCTGGTGCTGGGGATCTATGTATTGTTCAAGGAATTGATTTTATAAATTTTATAGAGATTGCATTGAAAAAGTGGATTGGATTGGGCTTGGTTGCGGTGCTGGGAGCAATGGGGGGTTATTTGTATTGGTATTTTGTCGGGTGCAACAGCGGTTCATGTGCTATAACCTCTTCTCCTGTAAATAGCACCCTTTATGGTGCGGTTATAGGTGGAATCATTTTTAATTTATTCAGGAGATCATCTTCACAGAACACCTGAAATTATAACTCTCCGGTATTGAAAACTTCAACTAATTTTACTTCTTGATCTTAATCTATGCTCGAATTCATTAGCCAGCCCTGGCCGTGGTATGTGGCAGGGGCTTTCATCGGACTAACTGTACCCACCTTGCTATTGCTGGGAAATAAGCATTTTGGCATCTCATCATCATTGCGTCACATTTGTGCCGCCTGTTTCCCTGCCAATATTCCGTTTTTCAAATACAATTGGAAAAAAGAGCTTTGGAATCTTTTCTTCGTAGCCGGGATATTAATCGGTGGAGTAGTAGCCACAAAGTTTTTGAACAATTCTGAACCGATGCTCATTTCAGAAAAGACAGTCAGTGATTTGCTGGCGCTGAACATTGTTGTAGATCATAACCTAATGCCTTCTTCTATTTTCAATTTCGAAAACGTATTCTCTAAGCAGGGGCTTCTGTTCTTTGTAGTGGGAGGATTTCTGGTAGGGTTTGGAACCCGGTATGCTGGCGGATGCACGAGTGGTCACGCTATCATGGGTCTCTCCAACCTTCAGTGGCCATCATTAATTGCCACCATTAGTTTTATGGCGGGTGGGTTTATGATGGTACATTTTATTTTCCCCTGGCTAGTGAAACGTTAATGAAAGTAAGTATGCAACAAACGAAAGAAGAATTTGTGGAAGTAATGGCCCCGGAACATCCCATTGAATGCGAAGCCGCAAATGATCAGATTGCCGGTGAATCATTGATCGGCTCTAATATAAAATATATACTTGTCGGCATTCTGTTCGGGGTTGTCTTCGTAAAAGCAGAAATTATTTCGTGGTATCGAATTCAGGAGATGTTCCGATTGCATTCCTTTCACATGTATGGTGTGATAGGTACGGCTGTGGCGGTTGGAATGATATCAGTTTTTCTGATCAAACGATTTCAACTTAAAACCATGCAAGGTGAAAAAGTGATTTTTCATGATAAGGATTTCCATTGGGGTAATGTGATTGGCGGGTTGATGTTTGGATTAGGTTGGGCAATTACAGGCTCCTGTCCCGGTCCGCTCTTTGCACAGATCGGGAGCGGCTTCCTGGTAGTTAGCATAACCTTGCTCAGCGCAATTGCCGGTACCTGGGTTTATGGATTGGTACGCGATAAACTTCCTCATTAACATTAACTATTTTTGCGTTCCTATGTATAAAAGATTATTGATTGCAGGTGTATGGTTGACCATTGGGGGCGCATGCACTGCACAAACAGCCTTGTCGCCCGAAGCCTTTGAGCAAAAACTGAATTCAACATCAAACAAAATAGTGGTGGATGTTCGCACAGTAGATGAGTTTAATCAAGGTCATCTCCCCAATGCAATTTTGATTGATTATTACAAAGAAGATTTTAAGCAACAACTTAGTAAGTTAGACAAAAACAAAACGTTGTTTGTTTACTGTGCTGCCGGTGGACGAAGTGCCGATGCCGCCCGGCAACTGATGGATCTTGGATTTAAAAATGTGATCGATTTAGAAGGTGGTATGGGTGCCTGGAAAACTGCTGGTAAAAAAATAATTAAACCGTAAACCCATAAGCCATTGGTTCTTCAGGTTTTTATAATCGGTGCCTTTTTTAGTTTTATTGGATCCATTCCTCCGGGTACCCTCAACATTCTGGTTTTTCAACTTGGCTTAGAACAAAAAGTAAAGATTGCTCTTCGCTTTGCCGTGGCGGTCGCAATTATCGAATACCCATATACCTGGATTGCAGTCGAGTTTGAGGATTTAATTACTTCCTCACCCGTTGTGTTAGAAAATTTTCAACTGCTTGCCGCCATTGTGATGACCACCCTTGGAATCTTTAGTTTATGGACAGCCAAAAAGCCTTCTGCTTTTTCTGTTAAACTTCAGCAAAGTGGTTTCAGACGCGGACTCATCTTAAGTATTTTAAATCCACAGGCCATTCCGTTTTGGATTGGAGTAACCGCCTATCTGAAGTCTCAGGGATGGATTGACCTGACCACTTCATGGCGGCTGCATAGTTATGTCTTCGGTACGTCAGTAGGGGTCTTCGCATTGCTGCTATTACTGGCGGTCATGGCTCAAAAAGTTTCCGGGTTGTTTCAACGCAATAGGATAGTGAGTTTATTGCCCGGGACTATTCTGCTGGCACTCGGTCTTTTTGCTTTCTACCAATTCTTTTCCTCCTGATTCAGAAATAATATTCACCAATGTGACAAACGTCACGGAAATCCTTTTGCTTCTATTGTAATTTTTGTATTTGAAATTGCATAGCGGTGGAACAGAAAAAGACCTTTCAGGAAATCATTAATAGAGACCAACTCACATTGGTGGACTTTTTTGCCACCTGGTGTGGGCCATGTCAAATGATGCAACCCATCTTGCAAGAATTGTCTTCGCGCATAAGCGATCGTGCCTCCATTATTAAGGTAGATGTTGATAGAGCGCCAGAAGCTGCCAACGCATTTCGCATTCAGGGAGTACCTACATTGATTTTATTCAGACGTGGCGAAATCCTGTGGAGACAATCGGGCGTACTGAACGCCAATCAGTTGGAAGATGTTATTAATAAGTTCTCCGTGGAGACGGTAAAAAATTAGAAGACGGGTGACAAAAGTCACTTTTTGAAATTTAGTTCATTGCGAAGTTTATATCAATAACAAAAAAAGATCACTATGTTTTTCCAACACATTTACGACAAAACACTTGCCCAAGCAAGTTATTTTATTGGCTGCCAAAAAGCAGGTGTAGCCATGGTTATCGACCCCAAGAGAGATGTGGATACATACCTCGACATCGCCAGACAAAACAATATGAAGATTACACACATTGCCGAGACTCACATTCATGCAGATTTTCTTACAGGCTCACGCGAGCTGGCTAAACTCACAGGGGCAAAGATATATTTATCTGATGAAGGTGGTGAAGGTTGGCGATATGAGTTTGCGCATGAAGGGTTGAAAGATGGGACTACTATCAAGGTGGGGAATTTGAAGTT
>JAKEEN010000207.1 GCA_022616575.1 Flammeovirgaceae bacterium | reverse complement strand
GCGTTTAATGCTTTTAATTTCTGCAGGGCTGCTTCACATGCCTGCTCAATCAAATCAGTTGCTGACTTCTTAGCAGGAGATTTTTTACCGGTTGAAGAGGGCTTCGACTTTTTTTGAGGGGAGCTTTTTTTAGCTGAGGATACTTTTGCCATGGTGATGAAGGGTTTTGTCTTACTAAAATTAGTAATCACTTCGCCATGAATCCAGTTGAAGCTAAAGAATTTCTACGCAACGGTTTGAAAAGTGAATGAAGGAAGAGAATTTTTTAAGAAGAGATGACTAAAAAACAAGCGCGCATAAAAAACGAAAGGGAAGTAAATCTGATTTACTTCCCTTCGCAAAAAAGTTCTTAGGGTTTACCTAATTACTTCTTCTTCTTAGCAGCCTTCTTAGCTTTCTTAGCGCCTTTCTTTGCTGCTTTCTTAGCGGTTTTCTTTGCCATAGCGTTTGTGTTTTAGTTTAAAAACATTGAAAAGGTATAACAAAAATTTTATTTGCAAAAATTTTTAGCAAAAAATTTTTTTGTTACAAAGTTTTTGGTTGATGACTCGTACAACTTTTCGTCACTCATATGATGTTCACTTCGGGTTGAAGATCGATGTTGAATTTTTCTTTCACCGATGTCTTAATCTTCATAGCGAGTTCAAAAATTTTTGCTCCATCACCACCTCCATAGTTCACTAACACGAGCGCTTGATGCTGATTGACACCAATATTGTTGAAGGTTTTTCCTTTCCAACCACATTGTTCAATCAACCAAGCTGCAGGAATTTTTACAGAACCATTTTCGCTTGTATAACCTGGCATCGATGGATGTTGCTTTTTCAAAAAATCGTGCAAATCAGCGTGAATTGTCGGATTTTTGAAGAAACTTCCTGCGTTACCAACTACTGAAGGGTCAGGTAATTTTGATCGTCTGATGCGCATCACTGCCTCGCTTATGGATGCAATGTCCGGGTGGTCAACGTGCATTTCCTTCAACGTATCTTGAACAGCACCATAACTTGTGTTGAGTTGGTGATTTCTTTTTCTCAATGTTAAAGTAACACTTGAAATAAGGTACTTGTTCTTCGCTTTATGTTTGAAAATACTTTCGCGATAACCGAATTCGCACTCACTTTTAGTGAATGATTTTCTTTGTCCGGTAGCGATTTCTATGCCCAAAATATTTTTTATAAATTTTTCTATTTCGACCCCGTAAGCACCGATGTTTTGCATGGGAGCGGCTCCAACCGTACCTGGAATGAGTGAAAGGTTTTCTATTCCACCCCAACCTTTTTGTACACAATGGCGCACAAACTCGTGCCAATTCTCTCCGGCACCCACCTGCAAAGTGATCTCATCATCCGTTTCTTCGACTATGTTGATGCCTTTCAACTCAATCTTCACTACTAAGCCATCAAAATCTTTGGTAAAAAGCAGATTGCTTCCGCCTCCGAGCAGCAATCGCTTATTGTTTTTAAAAACAGGATGTTGGGTGAGCTCTATAAATGAACCCTCACTGCTAACACGCGCAAAATATTTTGCTTTTGCATCGATGCCGAAAGTATTGAAGGGTAGAAGTGAGACGTTTTCCTGAATTGAAACCATGATGCCAAATTACATAATCGCTGGTACTTGCCGTAATTCCACACCTCAGAGATAAATTGTAATATTGTTTCGATGAAGATAATTGAATGCCCTCGCGATGCCATGCAAGGCCTCACCGAGTTTATTCCAACGGATCAAAAGGTTCGATACCTGAATCAACTTTTAAAAGTAGGCTTTGATACTATCGACTTTGGGAGTTTTGTTTCTGCCAGGGCAATTCCGCAAATGAGAGATACTGCAGAGGTGCTAAGTCAGCTTGATCCGTCAGCATCTAAATCAAAATTGCTGGCCATCATTGCCAATACAAGAGGAGCAGAAGAAGCCTCTCAGCATGATTCAATTACCTATTTGGGATTTCCGATGTCTATTTCCGAGACTTTCCAGGAAAGAAATACGAATAAATCCATTAGTGAGGCTCTCAATACATTGAGTGAGATAAAAGATATCTGTGCCAGAAAGAATAAAAAACTGGTGGCTTATATAAGTATGGGTTTTGGTAATCCTTACAATGACCCTTACAATGCTGAGTTAGTGGCTCAATTCACGGATGTACTTTTAACAATTGGATCAGATGTGATTTCATTAGCAGACACCATAGGGGTTTCTCAACCTGCACAGATAACTGAATTGTTTACAACGCTGTCAAAAGCGTATCCAAAGGCGGAGTTAGGTGTGCACCTGCATTCTACCGAAGCCAAAGCCTGGGAAAAGATTGAAGCGGCACACAAGGCTGGCTGCAGGCGGTTTGATGGAGCCATCCGTGGATTTGGGGGATGCCCCATGGCGAATGATGACTTGGTTGGCAATCTTGCTACAGAAACCATTCTTTCGTATTTAGATTCTCAACAGGTTAGCACGGGAATTGATAAAGAAGAGTTTGCCAGGGCACTGCGACTAGCAGATGAAATATTCCCTGCGCATTAATCATTTTTAGTAACTTTAATATAGAATCACCTATGAAGAACCTTATCATTGCCCTCAGCCTCATCTTTGTGGCTAAGTTTGTTTGGGCTCAAACAGCTAAAGAATATACGCAGACCGGACGCGAACTAATTGAGAAGCGCGAATACATGGAAGCCATTCTGAATCTGAACAAAGCTATAGAAGTTGATCCTACATATGCTTCCGCATACTACCTGAGAGGTAACTTAAAGGAGTCGTTTGAAGATCAGCACGGGGCCATGAAAGACTATAATTAAGCCATTGAGAGGAATCCAAAATATTCAGAATCCATTTTTTCCCGTGGCAAAATAAAAAATAAACATCAGGATTATTATTGGGCTATTGCTGATTACACTTCTGCTATCGGCCTAAATGAAAATTATATCGATGCCTACTTCAAGAGGGGAAAGGCCAAGCAAATGCTGGAAGCCTATGAGGATGCCATTAACGACTGTACCAAGATCATCCAATTGCATCCTAAAAATCATGATGCCTATTATATGAGAGGTATTCTTCGTATTGATTTTGGAGATATCAAGAACGGCTGTCTTGATTTGAGTAAGGCCGGTGAACTTGGCGATCTGAAAGCCTATGAAACCATTAAGGAAAAGTGCAATCAGAAGAATGGAGATGATCAATAATTTTAATTTGAAGATTTGGTGATTTGAAGATTTGAGAATGCCATTTATGAATATTTTGTAATTTAAAAATATCTAATTCAGTAACATGAAATCATTTTGCACGGTAATCCTTATTCTAATTCTATCAGCTTGTGGAACAGAAAGCAATAACCCTCAGGATGAGGCCATTTTAACATCGACAAGTTGGGCACTTACATCTGAAAATGAAGAGATGCTTTTAACTTTTCATAACGATGGGAGTTTCGAAGAGGGATTCGGTCCGTTCAAGATGATGGGTCAATGGGCGTGGATTAGCAAGGATGAAGTGGTACGTCAATATGCACGCATGAGTTATAACGGAAAGATCGACAACCTGACGGTTAAAAAAGATGACAAAATAATTATCCGGATTACCGAAGTATCAAATGAAAGGTTGGTTGGGATTCAAAGACATTTTCTTGATGCAGAAGATTCCGGGTTTGCCAGGCCCATCTCTTATAGATCAGTTGATTAACTCCGGCACTTTCAAATTATCAAATTATCAAATCTTCAAATTAGTAAGCCTATACTGCTTCCCTGGCAGCGACTGAACAACTGATTTAAACTCTAATCCAAGAAGGATAGAAGCCAATTGACTAACCGGGAGATTAGCCTTCCAACTCAACTCATCAATTTGTTGAGGCTTTTCATTCTCTTGCAGAACATTAAGAACTGTTTGCTCATCAGGGTCAAAATCCTGAAGAGCAATTGTTGTCACCTTTTTAGGTTTAGGGGTGGTTAGATCCCATTGCATAATATACTCCAGGTCTTTGACTGCCGTTAGCAAGTGCGCTTTATTAGATTTAATAAGATTGTTACACCCTTCACTGGTTGATTGACCGATATTCCCCGGGAACGCAAATACATCCTTGTTATAACTGTTTGCAATCTCTGCGGTAATAAGGGCTCCACCTTTCACGGCCGCTTCCACCACAACTAAGGCGTCACATAATCCGGCAATAATCCGGTTTCGGGCTGGGAAATTATGTGCATCAGGTTTTGTACCGAATGGATTCTCTGTTATTAACCCTCCATTTTCCATCATCTTCTTAGCCGTATCCTGATGCGATGCCGGATAAATAATGTCCAGCCCGCTGCCCATCACACCGATGGTTGGTAGCTTTTGTTTCACAGCCTGTTTGTGCGCATGAATGTCAATTCCATATGCAAGCCCGCTTAAGATCAATGCCTGATGAGGTACTAAAGCACTTACTAATTCTTCTACCCGCTCTTTTCCGTAGCTGGTTGCCTTGCGCGTACCTACCACGGCCACAATTTTTTGGTTTTCAAAATCAATGTTTCCCTTTACATAGAGCAACGAAGGTGCATCTTCGATGGAGCGCAATCTGGAGGGATATTTTTTATCAATAAAAAAGATTAATTCACCTTCTTCTTTCTCTGCTTTTTTAATCTCCGCTTCAGCCTTCTTAAAAGGCGATGCAGAAAGTATTTTTGAAGCAGTTACTTCGCCAATGCCGGGTATCTTTTGAAGTTTTCCTTTAGGGATAGAGAAAACTTTTTCGGCAGAGCCGCAATAGCTAATTAATTGGCGGATTGTATAGTCTCCTAAACCGGGAATGAAATGGAGTGCGAGTAACGAGAGTCTGTTTTGATCCACGGTTCAATTTGAATAGTTGAAGATTTGGTAATTTGAAAATTGAATAGACATATAAGAGGCAATGAAGAGAATTTTCAAATCTTCAAATTATCAACATTCAAATTAGGTTTAATGGAGTTTATCGCGGAGTTCAACCAGAAAATTCCGGACTCTTTTTAATGAATCCATCAATTCAAGCTTATCGCGAACGGATTGTGAATCATTACGAAGCATTTCTTTGGCACCCTGAAGGGTAAATCCTTTCTCTTTTACCAGGTGATAGATTGTGCGAACGTTATCAATGTCTTCTTTGGTGAACTGGCGGTTGCCTTTGCGATTTTTCTTGGGCTTAATAAGGTCAAATTCAGATTCCCAAAACCGGATAAGGGAAGGCGCTACGTTGAAAAGTTCTGATACTTCGCCAATTGAGTAGTAGAGTTTCTCTATTTCTTTTTCCTTATACGCCATGCTATTGGGCAAGATAAGTAATTATACCATTATCATCAACGCTGACAGGGGTTTCGGGGAAATCTTTTTTAGTCAGGTTTTGTATGATTTTGATGACCTTTTTTTCAATGTCCACTTGCACACCTGCTCCATAGGTTTGAGCAGTCGGTATAATCTCTCCCTTCAAAAATTTCCCTTTGGTATCAGTAAGCACCTTAATAATAGGAGCAAGGCCACTTACACCCGAAACACTAATGCCGCGATACGTGCAAAAGTTACCCAGGCTATACGCTATAAACTTATTCTTATATACTTCAACCGCGCGTGTTACATGGGGACCATGTCCGAAAATGATATCGGCTCCGGCATCAACCAGGGAATGAGAGAATTGATAAACATTACCACGATTTTCTCCATGATACAATTCAGTAGCACGGGTTACATGCTGATAGTGTGGCCCTTCAGCGCCTCCATGAAATGAAACAATAACAATATCAGAGATAGAGTCTAAATGCTGGACGATTTTTCTTGCTCCTGGCAGGTCGTTTAGGCTAACACAATTGCTGTTAGGTGCAAATGCAGCAAACCCATACCGCACTCCATTCTTTTCGAACGTCACATACTTCTGATTGATTTGACCGGCATGGAGAATGCCGGCATCCGTAAGTGTTTTCATGCTGCTTTTTCTACCTGCTTCACCAAAATCGCCTGCATGGTTGTTGGCAAGACTCATCACATCAAAACCAGCACGCACTAAATTATGAACATACCTTGTCGGACTCTTAAATACATAACAAACCTTAGGATCGCGGCAGGTTTTTGCTGTTCCGCCTTCATCCAGCAAGGTTCCTTCCAGGTTTCCGAAGGTGACATCGGCATTTTGCAAGATGTTCTCTACACCCTCCATTAACCCTGCACCATCATGAGGTGGAAGCTTATTTTCAGGATAGCTGGTGCCCATCATAATATCACCAACACCAATGATGGT
>JAKEEN010000206.1 GCA_022616575.1 Flammeovirgaceae bacterium | reverse complement strand
TGCCTCATATTCCTTGCGATGCTGGCGAGCCAGGTAGTCGCACAAGAAAAGCGATTGGCCCTTATTGTAGGTAACGGTAATTATTCAGCCGGAGCCTTGCGCAACCCGTTGAATGATGCACGTGCCATGGATTCAACCCTCCGGGCCCTCGGTTTTGAGACCATGGTTTTTGAAAACCTCAACCTGGGCGATTTTAAAAAATCAATTGACGAGTTTGGCGCGCGCTTGCAAGGATATGATATCGGGCTATTCTATTATGCAGGTCATGGCATTCAGCTTAAAGGAAGAAATTACCTAATCCCGGTTGAAGCAAACCTGCGCATTGAACAGCAGATAGAATATGATTGCGTAGCGGCAGACAGGGTGCTGGCATTTATGGAACACGCCAAAACAAAAGTAAACCTTTTGATATTAGATGCTTGTCGTAACAACCCATTTGAGCGTAGTTGGTCGCGAGGAACAAACAGTGGAGGCCTCGCATTTATGAATGCGCCTTCAGGTTCTTTAATTGCCTATGCCACATCACCGGGCAATGTGGCGTCAGATGGCACCGATGAAAATGGCTTGTACACCAGCGTATTACTCAAGCATATCAGCACACCTAACCTTACGGTTGAACAGGTCTTTAAACGCGTACGAAGTGAAGTGGAGGAGCGAACGGGTAAATCTCAGATTCCATGGGAGTCTACTTCATTGAAGGGTGACTTTTATTTTTCAGCAACTGGTGATACAACCCACGTGCAAACCGATCCAATAATAATTGATCAGGATGCTGCTGCCAGATCGCAAGACATCGGAGTTGGGAATCTGGGCGGGAGCAGGATTAAATTATTGGCGGAGGTTCCGGTTCAATTTGGCGTGGGACTTGAAGCGCCCCTGAGCAAAAAGTTTTCGATTGCCATACAAGCTGGAATTTTAACAGAACCGAATAGTACCCTTGCCATTAAAACATTTGAATGGCTGGGAACTGATAAGGATATTATTATCATGATTGAACGGGCTTTCAAAAAAGGGTCAGTGCTGGAAGTGGGCCTCAATTACAATTTTCCGAAAAGTTACCTCGGTGTTTTTTATCAACGAATCATCCTGAGCGGGGCAGACAGTCCATCAGCCACATATGAATCATATTTTGGTGTTGATTTAGAAAATGATGCAATCGCTACGGTTAAGCCGGGAAGGCCATCGAATATTGAACCTTATCTCACGATTGAATCCAGTTTCTCCCAAATAGGAATTACATACGGCAGAAGGTTTTATTTTAAAAACCCTCGCTTGGGAATAGATATGGAACTCGGCATTTCAAAAAATGTAGGATCCATCACGAAGGTAAGTTCAGAGAACAGAAACCTGACAACCTTTAGCGAGCGGGTTAATGATGAGTTGGATCACTGGTATTTGAAATATGCAACTATTCCGAGTTTAACAATGGCCCTTACTTATAAGTTGAGTAAGTAAATTCTACAGCGGTAAATCTTTGATCCGCTTAAACTCTTTTGGATTAATCACCACAGACGTAAAATCAAACGTGAATTTCTTGCCATTTTGATCTATCTCTACGTGCATGGGCAGGGTAACACCCTGAACCGGTCCCCAATCAGAGTACGTAAAACTAATTACCTCATCGGGTTGGTCCGGATTGCGCATCAAGATCGATGTGAGCCGGCTCGTTTTTGCATTGATAAAAATTTCTACCGGGTTGTTGAGAGCATCAAGGGCAGCTATTTTATGGGTAGCCGTATCGTTCACCACAACGACTTGTGGATCGCTAAAATCATGAAAGCGATTTTTCAAATCAAACAAGAGCGAATGAAATTCATGACTATGCAAAGCATGAATTGTGTTTTTACTCAACGCTGAAAACTTCAGACTGTCTTTCATTTGAAACCCCATTTCCGGACTCAACCCAACCGCTTCAAATATTTCTTCCCGATAGCTATACACCTGCTTGAAATAAACATAATCATTAGCAGCTGAATGTACTTCTGTTTCATAGGCTCCATTAGGTCCGCGACAATCAGCAATGGCAATAATGGTTTTGATAGTGTCTTGATCTGCAATACGGACAATGGATTTATCAATGACTTCTTCGGCTGTTGGTTTTGAGCAAGCGGCCACGAAAAGCAAAAGGATTACAAACAAATATGGTTTCATATTAATTAATCGGTTTGATAATCTCAGGCTCATTTGTTGAGGCAATGCATTCTAATTTCCATTCACCTTGATGTTTTTTGAAAATACTTACCCAGCCATAATGCGTTGTTTCTTCAACAGGGTTACCAACACTATCGGCCATTTCTAAGATAACCAACTTGTCAACCACCATGTAAGCCATTGAAGCATCTTTTGAAAAACGAATTTTTGGGGGGCTGATATCCTCCCATTTTATGAATTTTACACTGTTAAAGTATCCTTGAAAACGGCTTGTGTTTTCTTCATCTGTTGAGGTACTGTCAATAATACCGTGATTAACAGAAATAAGATTGTCGGCAAATTGATCAACTATGAGTTTCGGGTTTTTCTCAAAATGAGCCTTTTGCTGGTCGTTGTGTAGACTCATTAGTTTTTGTTTTTCTACCTCAAGGTTCGGGGTATTCGTGCAGCTTGAGGCCATGAAAATAATCATCAGGAGGTTGCGCATAGGGTGAGAGATCATCTTATTCAAGATAAGAAAAATAATCAAACACAGCCGCGAAACTTCGCTGGTTTTACTTCGTATAAGTGCTAAACTTATTTCTATGAAAATCATTCTTTGCCTCTTGTTGATCGGTATAGCAGTCAATGTATCAGCGCAGCCTCAGACTAAAGCCGAGGTAGCATTTACAATTCCTGAGAAGGACCTTATTCCGGAAGGAATGGCTTTTGATCCAACTGAAAAGAACCTGTATGTGGGGAGTATCCACAAAAGAAAAATTGTAAAGATTAGTCAAGAGGGCGTGGTTTCTGATTTTGTTCCCACCGGTCAGGATGATTTATTACAAGTATTAGGGATGCACATTAACAACAATAGGCTATGGGTGTGCAACAACGCTCCTGAGTACGACACAACCTTCCGGCAATCGAATATTCACGTGTATGATCTGAAGTCAAAAAAGCTGATCAACAAATTTTCATTGAACGATGGGAAAAAGCACTTGTTTAATGATTTGTTTATTACTCGTGAAGGAGATGCATACATAACCGATACGGATGGTAATTCTATTTATCGGATCACAAGTTCAAATCAAAAGCTTGAAGAGTTTCTTCCATCAGGGTCAGTGACAAATCCCAATGGAATTACAAGTTCTTCAGACGGTAAAAGACTTTTTGTAAGCACCGGAAGTGGCCGGGGAATTGTCGCCCTTGATATTGAAACTAAAGAAATCAGGGATTTACCCAATGATCGGTATATGATTTTTGGGT
>JAKEEN010000205.1 GCA_022616575.1 Flammeovirgaceae bacterium | reverse complement strand
CCTGGAAGGATCATTGAACACACGCAATACCGATCATACCTTTCAGAAAATCCAATCGTTGAAAAAGGAACTTATCTATTTACGCAAAGCGGTATTCCCGTTGCGCGAAGCATTAGGCAAAATCGTTAAAGAGGAATCTGTATTTATTGAGGAAGATAACATCCGGTACTTCTCAGACTTGTACGATCACATTATTCATCTTACCGATTCATTGGACACTTATAAAGACCTGACAGCCGGCTTGCTGGACTACCATATTAACATTCAGAATCAGCGCATGAATGAGGTAATGAAACTGCTTACTGTCATTACAACCATTTTCATTCCGCTTTCTTTTATTGCAGGGATATATGGAATGAACTTTGAATTTATGCCGGAGCTAAGCTGGACTTGGGGTTACCCGATGGTGCTCATCATCATGGCTGCTGTAATGATCAGCATGATTGTATATTTTAAATTCAGAAAGTGGTTTTAATCAAGACCACGGCCAAGCTCTTCTTCGGCCTTCAATTCAACCAGTTCAGGAATAGTCTTATTGATTTTTATAATTTTGATTTTATACCTGAACAATCGAAACTCCTCTCCTTCTTTTAAATCGGTTCGATGATAGGTGAGCAAACCTGCCAGCGTTTCATAATCTTCAGATTCCGGAAATGGATACTCAATCAGCTTATTAATATCATGTAATTGAGATTGTGCAATAACCTGGTATGTATCCTTATCTGCCTGCGTAACAATTTGCTGTTCGTGATCGTGCTCGTCTTGAATTTCGCCCACCAACTCCTCGAGTAAATCTTCCATAGTTACCAACCCAATGGTGCCACCAAATTCGCTCACTACAATTGCCATCTGCGTTTTCTTTTTCTGGAATTCACGAAGCAGGGCATCCACCGGTTTCGTTTCAGGAATGAAATGGACTGGGCGCATTATTTCTTTGAGTGATTTGCCCGTTTTCTGAATAAACTCACTCACAATATCTTTCGAGTGGGCAACACCTATAATTTCATCGGATAAAGCCTCCACAATCGGATAGCGTGAGTAGCCCTCGCGCAGTACAATATTCATGGCCTCTTGTATAGTTGTATCCGCCTTGATGCTGCTGATTTTATTACGCGGCACCATTACCTGGCGCACCACACGGTCATCAAAATCAAAAACGTTTTGAATAAGCTCTCGCTCGGAAGGTTCAATGGCACCACCTTCTTCACTTTCTGCAATGATGAGCCGGAGTTCATCTTCAGAATGAATCTCCTGTTCGCTTATGGGTTGAATTCCTAAGGCACGCAAAAACAGATTGGCCATGCCATTGAGTAGCCAGATAAAAGGTCTGAACACCAGGTAGAAAACCTGTAACGGAATTGCCACTTTAAGGGAAGTAGCCGTTGGATAACGAATCGCCAGCGACTTAGGGGCCAATTCTCCAAAAACTATATGCATGATGGTTAGTACCATGAATGCCACCGGCAGGGAAATGCTGTGCGCTACCGTTTCGCTCATTTCAAACCCAAGACCATGCATCAGGTTTAGTATCAGTTGGGATACCACGTCTTCGCCCACCCACCCTAAACCAAGACTGGCTAAGGTGATACCCAATTGAGTAGCAGCCAGATAGCCGTCCAGGTGGTCTATAATATGCTGGGCTGTTTTTTTTGAAAGATTTCCCTTTTCGAGGGCAATCTGAGAAGACCGGACCTTCACGATGGCAAACTCGGCCGCGACAAAGAACCCGTTTAGAAAGACAAGAAAAAGAGTAAGCGCTATGTCAAATGCCATAATAAGAGAGCAAAGTTAACAGAATCTTCAGGATTGTTAATTTTTAAAGGGAATGCGGCACCCTGTTCAGGTTTTGAATTTTCCTTTTATCTTTAGAAAATGCTTTAATCTGATTCCATGCTTTGGACTATCATTTTACTCCTTGCAGGCTTTGCCATTCTAATAAAAGGAGCTGACTTCTTAGTAAACGGTGCCTCATCCGTGGCAAAGAAATTTAATATCTCAAACCTGGCAATAGGATTAACAGTTGTTGCCTTTGGTACCTCTACTCCTGAACTTGTAGTGAGTGTTTTGGCAGCGACAGACGGCAAAAATGATGCGGCCTTTGGCAATGTTATCGGTAGCAACAATTTCAACCTTTTGTTTATTCTGGGTATTGCGGGCCTTATTTATCCGTTGGTCGTGCAACGCAACACAGTAAAGTATGAAGTACCGCTATCGCTGCTGGCCGCTTTGGTTTTATATCTCCTCGTCAATGATCATGCACTTTGGGGAGCCGATGTCGCAGAAGGAACGGCAGGTATTATGAGTCGGTTGGATTCATTTATTCTGCTTGGATTTTTTACCCTCTTCATGTTCTACATCTACCGTACCATGAAGACAGCCAGTGACTACGGAGATCAGGATGAAATCAAAATTTACAAAACATGGGTTGCCGTTGGCCTTGTTACTGCCGGGTTAGCTATGTTGATAGGCGGTGGTAAATTAGTAGTAGATAGTGCTGTAGAAATTGCACACCATTTTGGCCTGAGCGAAAAGTTGATTGGGCTTACCATTCTGGCAGCCGGAACGTCTTTGCCCGAACTGGCTACATCTGCAGTAGCTGCCTATAGAAAACAAACCGACATTGCTATTGGCAACGTGGTTGGATCCAATATTTTCAACATCTTCTTTATCCTGGGTATCACCGGCCTCATTGATCCAATTCACTACAGTGAAGCTATGAATTTTGACCTTCAGGTTTTAGGAGGTGCCACTATCCTGTTAATGATTTTTATGTTCACCATTAACCAGCGCAAACTCGATCGGTGGGAAGCTGCTATTATGCTGGTACTATATGTCACGTATACAGGCTACTTAATCGGTACAGATCCGGGAATGATTCCGGTAAATTAATGGGGTGATTCGGTGCTAATTCGGTAATGTAAATGAATTAATTGCTAGCAACACATCAGCATATATCAGCACATCAGCACATCAAATCTTCTTCTCTAACGCTGTGATTTTCGCCTGTGCTTCTTTCTTTCCTAACGAAAGCGCTTTCCTATATAACTCCAACGCTTCTTTATAGGTTTCCTTCTTTTTCTTAGGTGCGAGTTTGGTCCTGTTTGCTGCTTCTTCAACCGCCATGGCTCTTGCATAATATGCATCACCTTCACTCATCTTTGATTGAATCATCATTTCCTGAATGCGGGATTCTATTAATGCAAGTTCTTGTTGTTTGGCTTCAATCTGCGTTTGCTTGTCAGCCAGTTCAGCTTCTTGTAAACCTACCGTTTGAATCAGGTTTTGGTTTTCATTTCTGTATTTCTCCACCTGCTCCTGCAGCATGGCAATCTCCTGTGATTTTGATTGGAGGTCTGCCTTTAATTTTTTGATCGTGGAAGCATACGCAGAAGCAGACCCTTTGGCTTTCTTCAATGATTTCTCCAGCTCTTCAATTTTGGATTCCGTTTCTTTTATGTAGTTATTAATGTCTTTCATGCGGGCTGTGTAGTCGTCATAGGTGGTGCCCTCTACCATATTGACGCGAAGAAGCTGACGGCTGGCATCAATCGAATCCATCAGGGTACCGACTTCCTGCAGCGTGTTGGCCATACGCTGGCTTGTCTCTAGTTCGATCTGCAGGGAGTCTACCTTGGACTGCAACTGCGCTTTTTCTTTGGTGTCGCAACTTGCCAGTGCAAGGATACATCCGATGAAATAAAATATTCTCTTCGTCATACTACAGTTATGGTTTATGTTGGTAATTGCAAAAATACAATGGATTAAGAAACACTTACGAACCTTTAGTTTATTTATTTTTTGTGGAAGTACAGCTCAATTTAGCCAATTCATAATAAAGTTGTTTTCGTTTCGGTATTCTGAAAACGAACTTAACTTTGCCAGCGCTTTTGCCAATCGGCCCTGCCGGATGCATACCTGATTAGGCACAATTTGTTACATTCGTATTGATCGATGGATTCTTCTAGTAAAGTTCACAAATTATCGGCCGCAGGTGTACTCGTTTCGCTGGGTATTATTTATGGCGATATCGGAACCTCTCCGCTGTATGTGTTTAAAGCAATTATAGGTACCCGCGTTATCACAGAGGATCTTATCTATGGAGGACTCTCTTGTGTATTCTGGACTCTTACCCTGATCACTTCTATCAAGTATGTTTACCTCGCCCTCAATGCCGATAACAAAGGTGAAGGTGGAATTTTTGCATTGTATGCACTGGTAAGAAGGTTCAAAGCGAAATGGGTAATCTATCCTGCCATCATCGGATGTTGTACACTTATTGCCGATGGTTTTATTACACCCGCTATCAGTGTTTCCTCAGCCATCGAAGGACTCCGCATTTTAAACCCTGATATTCCAACCACCAGCATTGTTATTGCCATTATGGTGGCATTGTTTGTTTTCCAGCAATTCGGAACCAGTGTTGTCGGGAAAACATTCGGACCCATTATGCTGATCTGGTTCGGCTTTATAGGGGCCATGGGCGCTCATCAGCTGATTCAAAATCCGGAAGTATTAAGGGCAATAAATCCTGTCTACGCAGTTAAACTCCTGACACAATATGATGGCGGTTTTTGGATTCTGGGAGCTGTCTTTTTGTGTACGACAGGAGCTGAAGCATTATATTCTGACTTGGGTCACTGCGGAAAATCAAACATTCGGCTTGGTTGGGGTTTTGTGAAAGTTGCCCTGTTACTTAATTATTTCGGGCAAGCTGCCTGGCTTACCTCGCAGGTAAATACACAACTTAACGATACCATTCCATTTTATGCCATCATACCAGAACCCTTCCTGATTTTTGGAATTATCATCGCCACCATGGCTGCCATTATTGCCAGCCAGGCGCTGATTTCAGGAACCTTTACCCTAGTAAATGAAGCCATGAAATTAAAATTCTGGCCTTCTACGCGAGTGCGCTACCCAAGCACCATGAAAGGTCAAATGTATGTACCGGCCGTTAACTGGATATTGATGATCGGAAGTATTTCGGTTGTTCTGCTTTTCAAGGAATCATCAGCGATGGAAGGTGCTTACGGTTTGGCGATCACCATCAATATGCTCATGACCACCTCCTTACTGGTCTTTTATTTCTCTACCGTTAAGAAATCCACCGTTCGAACTACTGCCCTGGCGGTTTTATTCTTTACACTCGAAGGATTATTTCTTGTTTCGAACCTTGAAAAATTCGAGCACGGTGGCTGGTTTACTTTCATGATTGCCTTGCTGTTCTTTATCATGATGTACATACTCCT
>JAKEEN010000204.1 GCA_022616575.1 Flammeovirgaceae bacterium | reverse complement strand
TTTTCAAGACGCATTATCATGCGTCTCTACCGAAATTAACTTCGTAGCACTCTTCCAAGTACTACTCAGGTCCGCTATCTCCATTCATTCAAAGAACGTTTGTAAATGCCGAATCGTAATCCGTCTCTACACTGTGGTATCTCTACCTAAAGAACCCAATTTTTGAGCTTTTTGAGGGTTTCTCGGAATTGGGAGTGCAAAGATATGACAAGACTTACCCTTATGCAACAGTGGCTAAAAAATTCCAGGATTTATTTATCCACAATCCCTCACCTTCGCTCAGGATTCGACTTAGCTCGGGATGGACAACTTCGGCCAGGGATTCCCGATATGCATCGGGATAAAATCCGCGACACCCCGCACCCCGATAGACAGTGTGATGACATGTGCGTAATCGGGGGAGGAGTATAGCGGATAGCCCGGCCCGAGGAACGAGGGGGCCGCCATGCCTAGATTTCATTTCGGCAGGCATCCTTCGACTTCGCTCAGGATCCTATTTATTTAAGCATTATTCTGGTTGAAGGGTCTTCTTAAAAATCGGAACGGTGCTACATGGCTCGCCATACATGATTGACGATGCGACAGGGCGAAGAAGCGAGGTGGCTTCAGCAAATGCAGCTGGCGGGACCTGGACTTTACTGCATCCCTTGATTACTACTTTCGCATTTTGATACTGACTCCAATTATGCGCTTGAAGTGCGTTATGGAAGAGATGATTTTCCAGTTGAAGTAAATTGCCAACGAAGATTGTTTTGGCAAAAGGTTGAAGGACTGATGTAACCAACATGTAAGCCCAGAATGGAATGATAGCATCGGTGGAGCATGTAATGGCTACGTGCTTATTTGAATAACTTTTCCAGTCGTGAGTTTTAATAAATCCGCGAAAATCTTTTTCGCGAAGGATGAGGCCTTGAAAAAGATTTTCTTTTAAGTCTATTAAGGTTCGCTCGCCCGGAGTATAGAAATCATCTAAGTCGATTGAGACTAATGTGCTGTTAGCGACTCTGTTTATTATTTCGTTCATTATCCGCGCCAACCCCTCCGGCAGATAAAAAGGGGGAATTTTACCAGTTTGATAATAAAATTAGTTAAAAAATAGTTCGTGCTGTTTTGGCAATAAATTCTTTGAGGTAGTGTGGCTCGAAAGAAATAATATCTTCAACGTCATTGTTTGTGAATTTTTGAAAAGCCATTTCGCCCAATGCAGATGCTTTTGGATAAAATCCATCAAAGAAAAATGCGTTTGGATGTTTGATTAGTCTATTACACTTCATTGCACCGTTGCCAAAGAATGCAATCTTATTATTTGATAATTCGTTTTGAAAACTAAGCCCATCGATAATTTTTGCTTGCAATGGATCAATAACTTTTAGTTGATTGTCTGTCACCATGCAATAAACCTCATCACGCCTGGCATCGACCATTGGACAAAGTAACCCATCAAAAGAAACGGTCTGATTAAATTGGTATGTGAGCAGTTCGAGTGTCGTTACGCTCACCAGTGGCACATTAGCGGCATAGCAAATTCCTTTTGCTGTTGACGCACCTATACGAAGGCCCGTATAAGAACCGGGCCCTGATGAAACTGCGACAGCTACTAATTTTTCCGTTTTTGTTTCTTTTAGGATACGATCAATGATTATGGCAAGCTTTGAGGCATGCGCATTTTCTTCATGCACTTCGAGTGAAGAGATTAATTTTCCCCGGTGGTGAATAGCTGCTGAACAGACTTGGGTTGATGTTTCGATGGAGAGAATAAAAGGCATTAATGAGGCGCAAGTAGGTTCATAAATTCCTTTTCATTCAGCAGTAGTTTTTTGGCCGTGGCTATGTCATTATCATGATTGAGTGATACTTTGGATGCGCCTTCATTGAGTGAATAATGAAACGCTATTTGTTGCTTTAAAATTTCTGAAATCTCCGTTTTAAAACGAACAAAATCATTTGCCTTGTTTTCCTGAATTTTTGCCTTTAACTGAGTTAACTGACTCTGAATATCTCTATAGTATTGCTCTTCTTTTGCCGTGTTTTGTAAATCTTCACTCTGACCTTCCAACACGGTAGTGTATTTAAAATCCTGTGCTTTAACCCAGGCAACAAACTGATCATAATCGGCTTGATTCAATTCGAATTTTTCAAAATCCCAAAGATTTGGATGTTCCTCACGGTATTTTGTTGCAAAGTCAAAAAACAACTGGTGGGTGATTAATTCTTGCGTGATGGTGCCAAGGTATTTTCTCTCGATTGTTATGTCCGGATCAAGTCCCGCGCCATCGTACACCTTGCGGCCGCTTGCGGTTTTAAATTCACGCTTTAGGGAATCAGGGAATTTTTCAGCACTGCCATCAGCCTTTCTATGCGCATAATCAAGTGCCTGAATGCACCGCCCACTCGGAATATAATACTTTGCTGTGGTTACTTTTAGTTGTGCGTTATACGGAAGTTGTCGCGTTGTCTGAACTAATCCCTTGCCAAAGGTTTTGCTTCCTATAAGAATCGCCCGATCGTAATCCTGAAGAGCGCCCGCCACGATCTCAGAAGCAGAAGCGCTATTTTCATTAATCAGAACAATGAGTGGTATCTCAGTATCAACGGGGTTGTTTAATGTTGTGTATGATTTGTTCCATTCTGTTAATCTCCCCTTTGTTGAGACAACTCCCTTCCCCTTAGGAATAAAAAGGTTGACAATATTGACAGCTTCATGAAGGAGACCACCGGGATTATTTCTTAGATCGAGAATCAGGGACCTGGCACCCTTTCCCTTTACATCAAACAATGCCTCTGTTACTTCACGTGATGCATTATTTGTAAAATCTTCGAGTTTGATATAGCCGATAGTTGAGTCAATTATACCTGCATATGTAACATTATCCAGGGAAATTTTTTCGCGTGTTATTTTAAAGACTAAATCTTCTTTCTTGCCGGGTCGCTTTACCCGAACTTCAACATCAGTCTGGGCCTGACCTTTTAGCAATGTGCTGACTTCCTGAGTTGGCTTCCCTTTTACATCTTTTCCATCGATGGCTACAATTTCATCGCCAACTTTAATGCCTGCATTATAGGCCGGATAATTTTTATAAGGATGTGTGATGACCGTCTTATTTCTAATCCTCCCAATTAATGCACCGATCCCCGCGTATTGGCCGGTGGTGATGGTACGAAAACTTTCGAGTTCTTCTTCCGGGATGTAGTCTGTGTAGGGGTCAAGTGACTCAAGCATCTCATCAATACCCGGCCGGATAAGTGTTTTAGGGTCGACTTCATCTACATAATAAGCATTAACTTCTTTGAAAAGCGTAGCAAAAATGTCGAGGCTTTTGGCAATCTCGAAATAGCGTTCACCGGGAGTGCGAAGGGCTAAAAACACTCCGATTAAAAATACTCCCAGAGCTAATTGGATTACTTTTTTCATAAACTATTTTAACCCCCTCCCAACCCTGTGGATGAAGGGGAGTTAGCATCTGGTGACCACTCCTTTAGCTTTTTGATGATCTTGTGCATTCGTTCCATTAGAAATGGTGTCGAAATTTTTTCTTTCGCACTATAAATATAGGCAATCGTGAAAGACTTCTCGGGGCCAAGCAGATGCTTATTCAAACGCCAGGCTTCCCGAATTTGCCTTTTGATCCGGTTGCGATCGACCGCCTTACCAAAATTTCTTTTTGATACAGAAACCAAAATCCTGTTTTTTCCGGCTGATGACTGGGGGATGAACAGAACCTTGCAGGGATGCAAATAAAAAGAGGAACCCTTTTCGAAGAGTTCCTCAATATCTTTTTTCTTATAAAGTCTTTCAGATTTTGGGAAACCAGATGTTGCCATTGTCAATTTGAAAATTTGCCGATTTGATAATTTGAAAATCGGTTACCCTTCAAATTATCAAATTTTCAAATCTTCAAATCTTCAAATCATTATTATTTCTTTTTGAAAGTGGCTTCGTCAGAAACAGTAAGTTTCTTTCTGCCCTTTTTTCTGCGCGATGAAAGCACTCTGCGGCCATTGGCAGATGCCATTCTTTCGCGGAAACCGTGCTTATTCTTTCTTTTTCTTTTTGAAGGCTGATAGGTGCGTTTCATAATGTCTAAACGGTTTTACCTCATTAAATGAGGGCTGCAAAAGTACTGAAGATTCGGGAATTTACAATAGAGGGAAGTGCTTTTTAGGTTTTAAACCCTTATCTGACCATTTAATAGTAAAGAAAATCAGGCAATTAAGTCGGCCAAGACATTTTTTGCCTGATCTGGGGTGAGTCTTGGGCCAAACTGAGAAACGACCCTTGATGATGCTAAAGAAGCGAGTTTTCCGGCCTCCGCATAGCTGTGATTGTGGGTTATGGCGTACAAAAACGAGCCTGCAAACATATCGCCCGCCCCATTGGAGTCAACCGCCCTGACTTTGTAAGGCTCTATCTGAATAAAGGTATCACCGTCAAAGATCAGCGCCCCGTTGGCCCCTAATGTTATGGCAAATCTTTTAGCCACTTGTTTTAGTTTTTCCCTTGCATCAGTTACTGAGTTAGTACCTGTTAAAGTCATGGCCTCATCTTCATTGCAAAACAATAGGTCTACACTGGCACCAATCACTTCATCAAATTGCTTCGAGAAATATTTTACCATATTAGGATCTGAAAGCGTGAGAGAGGTGAGTACTTTATTTTTTTCAGCAATTTTTTTTGCCTCTTTCATTGCCTCCAGGCCATGAGGGCTGGCAACTAAATACCCTTCGAGGTAGATGTATTGAGAATTTTTTATTGCCGATTCATCTAACTGTTTGATGCCGATAAATGAGTTCACGCCTAAAAAAGTATTCATGGTGCGGTCAGCATCGGGCGTGGTCATCACTAAACACTTACCCGTATACCCTTCAGGGCAATTCTCATATGTAAGATTTGTGTCAACACCGTTTCTCTTTAAGTCTTCGAGAAAGAATTTGCCTAATTCGTCCTTCGCTACTAAGCAAGAGTAAAAACTTTTTCCGCCAAACTGATTGATGGCAACCACTGTATTCCCGGCTGAACCACCCCCTGCCATCTTACTCCGTTTCATATCGATGGCTTTCATTAATTCCAGTTGGCGTTTATCATCAACCAACGTCATCACTCCTTTTTCGATATTATTATTTACGAAGAACTGATTATCGACTTCCGTTACAATATCAACGATGGCATTACCAATGCCGTAAACATCATACTTCATTGCTTAGAATTATGACGCAAGAATAGTGTAAAGATTTTAGATTGTAGATTGTAGATTGCAGATTTTTAGAGCAACCCTGCTGGAAAGAATTATTTCCTTTTCTGAACAGTGTAACCAAGCTCAGCGGCACGGTTGGGATAATCGGTTATTAATCCATCAACGCCCCAGGATTTGAGTCGCTTCATGTCATCAATCTCGTTAACAGTCCATGGGATTACACGGATTTTCAAATTATTTTTTAAATGTTGAAACTGTTCCTGTGTAAGCAGCTTGTAGTATGAACTATATATAGAGGGAGTAAATCCAAGTTCTTCAAGATTTTTATCTGGCGATTTTAAATTTTCAACCAAAGCGGCTAATCGCACAGTTGGGTAGGTTTTGTGCCAATATTGCAAAACTCTGAAATCAAACGACTGAATCACCACACGATCTAACGGAAGATATTGGTTGATAAGGCTGTAAACCATGTCTGAGAATTTATCCGGAGACGG
>JAKEEN010000203.1 GCA_022616575.1 Flammeovirgaceae bacterium | reverse complement strand
TTTAATGAGAAAGAGAAAGTATACACAGTCTTTATCGCTTACGAAATAAAGAAAAATGCCATGCTCCGATTCATGAAAAAGCAAGCCAAAGTTGATCAGACTATTGACGAGCGGCAGCGTGCTGTCATTGAAAAAATTATCGATGAAGAATTAAAGAAAGTGGATGAAGAGCCAAGTGAAAATTGATTAACAGAAGAATTTTTGAACAATAAGTTAACGTTCCGTTAGTTGCCGGGAAAGGCTGCGTTCGTTATATTTATACATCTTAATGTTCCTCTTAGTTTTAAAACCACTTGCTTATGCAGAAAATTTTATTTTTTCTGTGTTTGATAGCAGCTTCAACGCAGGCTCAGCAGTTGGAAAACGTCCGGGCCCAGATGGTGGGCGACAAAGTCTTAATCACCTATGATATTAATCAACCCAGGCAAGGTCAGAAGTTTATTGTCCTTGCATATGGTTCTCATAATAACTTTACAACCCCCTTATCTCTTGTCAGTGGTGATGTAGGCGCTGGCAAAGAATTACAACCCGGCACCGGTCTTCGCATTGAGTGGGACATTCGTGATGAACTCCGTGAGTTTACCGGTGATATCACCTTTGAATTGCAAGCCACTGTTGTTTCCGCGCTGTTTATTGAAAGGCCTTCATCGAAGAATGGGATCAGGCGCGGCAAAAAGACCCGTATAACATGGCGGGGCGGTAAGCCAAATCAAACACTTGCCGTAGAGCTTATTAAGGGGGGAGCCATAGTGAATCAATTAAGCAGTACACAAAATAACGGCACTATGGAGTGGGCAGTGCCTAAAGAAATAGAATTAGGTAAGGATTACCAGATCCACTTGAATAGTCCGAGCGGAAGTGTCAGCAGCGAGTCTTTTAGTATTAAACGCAAAATACCACTTGCATTAAAAGCACTCCCCATTTTAATTATCGGGGTTTTGAGCCTTCCTAAAAAAGATGACGGTGCGGAGCCTGACCTTCCTGTTCCACCAGATCCAAACTAGCAATGAAAACAACATGTTCATTTCTATTTGTAGTTTCAATTGCCTTTCGTGCTTTTGCCCAGGAGCCTACAAGCCAGCCAACAAATTTAGTGTTTCAAAACTTTACACTAACAACCTTCAGCGGAAGTTTCACACCTGCAGCTGGTAATCCTGACGGCTATGTCGCACTGTTTTCCGCAAGCATTCCAGATACTGACCCCGTAGATGGAACAGAGTATGCTTATAATGAATCCCTTGGTAATGCCTACGTTGTCGTTAACAGCAACAGTACTTCCTTTAATATCGTAGATGTGAATCCTAATAAAACGTACTACTTTAAAGTATTTTCCTTTAACGGATCAGGAGCAGCAATTGATTATCTTCAGAACTCCCCGCTTTATGGCGAAGCCTATGCCCTCCCATCTCCAATCCTTGAAAGCAATCAAACCCCTGTTGATGTTGACGAAGACCAGGACTTGGCCATCAGTGTCAATTTTACCGATGCAGGTTTTGGCGTAGGCTCCATTTTTGTTGATTACGGGCCTTTAGAGGAGGTTGATAATATTTATGATATCGCAGAAGATGGGGTTGATGATAATTCTGATGTTGAATCTCTGCAGTTGACAAATACCTCCGGCTCAACCTACGAAGGAACAATCCCTTTTTCTGAGTTTGGAGACCTTGGACTTATTTATATTTTCCGCGCTTACGATAATCAGTCCAATGTTTACGTTACGACAGACCCATATATCGTGGTCATTTTTAAAGACCAGGGTGTATCAATTCCTTATACCAGCTTTGGATCGAACCTTTCTAACTACGAGATTATATCCATTCCGTTGGATTTAGATTTGGAGAATGTTAACATCGTTTTAGGTGATGACCTTGGCCCTTATGGGGATAAAAAATCATGGCGTTTGTTTCAATACTCAGCGGGGCAAACTGAGGAACTCAATGGCAATTCAACTCTCTCAGCCGGTAAAGGATATTGGTTGATTGCTAAAAATCAGACTGTGATTGACACTGGCCCTGGTAGTACGGTGCGTCCCTTTGTAGAAGACCTTGAAACAGGGTGGAATTTAATAGGGAATCCTTACCCTTTTGATCTTGATTGGGATGACGTCAAAGATTGGTCAAGTGCGGGGCTGGGCGATTTGCGCGTTTTTGAAAATGGATCTTTTACTACACGGGGAGAATTGAAAGCTTTTGAAGGTGGTTTTGTGATGGCCACTGCGGGGGTTCAATTGGTGATTCCTGTGAATAAAAACCCCTCTGTTAACCGAGTCCATAGATCAGAAGTGAATCGAAATCCATTGGGCAGCGATCACTGGGAGATACTTTTCAAAATCAAAAATGGAGAAAGACAATACAATCTGGGGGGCATTGGAATGCATACTGAAGCCAGCGAAGGAGCCGACCAGTTTGACGATTTTACGCTTCCTCGATTTATCGAATTTGTTGAGATCAATCACAACAAAAAATTTCACAACATTCCATTTTCGAAAGACATTATACCCGTAGAAGAAAATCATGAATGGAGTTTTGAGGTTGAAGCTAATGCCGAAAGTGAACTCATTGAGCTCAGTTGGGATAACTCTTATTTCGGGGTCAACAAAGAAATTTACTTGTGGGATGTAAGCCAGCAGCGCCCGATTAATATGCGCAGCCAGAACAATTATTCATTTAATAAAACACTTTCGAAGCCGTTTAAAGTCTTCTATGGATCAGCGTCATTTGTAAACGAACGGATCGTACCTGAAAAACTGGTGGTTCAGCATCCCTATCCCAATCCTTCGGCCAATACAATTACTTTTGCGTTTTCAACACCGGCCGGAATTTCAGATGCAACACTCGACATTTACACGTTGCAAGGACAAAAGATAAACACGATGCGTGTTGCCTCCACAACCCCCGGTTATCACGAACTGATTTGGAATGGACTTGACCTCCATGGCAACAGGCCCGTTCATGGCGCTTACGTATCGGTTTTAAAGCTTGGAGAAAAAGTGTTCAGTCAGCGATTGATTTTGAAGTAACATCAAATCCTTAAGAAAGACAAAATGAAAAAGACAATACTGTCGCTTGCGTTTTGCTCAGCTTTGACGGTAATCTTTGCTCAAACGCTCAAAGAAAAAAGCAACACCATTCATGTTGAAATAACTCCCAAGGCTGCTTCCACACAACC
>JAKEEN010000202.1 GCA_022616575.1 Flammeovirgaceae bacterium | reverse complement strand
AAGTATCCGGTGCCAACAAAGGCCTGATGTTTCACTGCTTTGAAACCCCGGTCTTGAAGTGCAAACTCTTTTTCCTGCAATTGGGAGTAACCGGCCATGCCATGGTCACGATATAATTCAGCCAACTCAAACATGCTGGTGTTAAGAGCGTGAAAGCCCGCCAGCGTAATGAATTGAAACTTGTAACCCATCAAGGCAAGCCGTTCTCTAAACGATGACATTTCTGTTTTCGTAAGTTTGGCAGCCCAGTTGAACGATGGTGAACAATTGTAGGCAAGCAGTTTATCGGGATATTGTTCTTTAATAGCACTTGCAAACTCAGCCGCTTCTCCTAAATCAGGATGTGAAGTCTCGCACCAGATCAAATCAGCAAATGGTGCGTAAGACAACCCGCGGCTAATTGCTTGCTCAATTCCATTCTTCACCTGGTAAAATCCTTCCACTGTTCGGGAGCCAACAATGAATGGTCTGTCGCGGTCATCAATATCACTGGTGATAAGGTTGGCTGCATCGGCATCGGTTCGTGCTACTAAAACCGTAGGCACGTCCATTACATCGGCAGCAAGGCGGGCGGCTACCAACTTATCGATTGCTTCACGGGTGGGCACTAAAACTTTTCCACCCAGGTGCCCGCATTTTTTTGCTGACGAAAGTTGATCTTCAAAGTGTACCCCCGCAGCGCCTGCTTCAATCATCATCTTCATCAATTCGAAGGCATTTAAGTTTCCGCCAAAACCTGCTTCAGCATCAGCAACAATAGGAGCCAGCCAATGAATATTACTATCACCTGCCACGGATTGAATTTGATCTGCGCGCAGCAACGCATTGTTGATTCGCTTCACTACGGAGGGCACACTATCGGCTGGGTACAAACTCTGATCAGGATACATGTTACCTGATAAGTTTGCATCAGCTGCCACTTGCCAGCCACTCAAATAAATTGCTTTCAATCCTGCCTGTACTTGTTGCACAGCCTGGTTACCGGTAAGAGCGCCAAGGGCAGCCACATACTGTTCGTTGTGAAGTAAATTCCACAAGCGGCCTGCGCCCAGTGTGGCAAGTGTGTATTCAATCTTAATTGAGCCTGATAGCTTTATTACTTGTTCTGCAGAATACGGTCTTTCAACTCCGCTCCAGCGAGGATTTGTTTTCCATTCAAGGGCGAGGGCAGCTATGCGTTCTGTTGGTGTCATGTGTTTTCGAGGTTGGAAGTTGGAATTCGATTTATTTTAGTCTATATATTGATAAGCAAGGGTTGTTAGAAATTCTTCAAATTCATTGTTCATTACAAGTCGTTTGAGAAGCTCTCGTGCAGTTATGAGACATTCAATGCTTTGATTTTCACGATTGAATTGTTGAACAAGAAAGGTGAACTCTTCTTCTTCTAATTGCTGATAGAGTTGAAGATTCAACATCCGGCCGTCACTCAATACCACATTTCCCTGATGTAACCATTGCCACAATTGAGCACGAGAAATTTCAGCAGTGGCCGCATCTTCCATGAGGTTATGTAAAGCGGCTGCGCCCATCCCATGCAGCCAGGATTCTATGTATAGGATGGCAACATTAATATTGGTTCTGATTCCTTTTTCAGTGATTGTATTTCCTGCAGAGCGAATGTTTAATAATTCACGAGCAGTAACATTCACAGCCTTGCGCAACACTTCTTTTTGGTGAGGGTTTTCGCCAAGCACTTTATCAAACTCAGCTTTAGCAACGTTCACCAATTTTGGATGCGCCACCCAGGTGCCATCATAACCATGCAAGGCCTCGCGAATTTTATCGGCTTTTACTTTTTCAAATGCTTCCCGGTTTACTTGTTCATCTTTGCTTGGGATGAAGGCAGACATTCCACCGATGGCATGCACACCACGTTTGTGACAAGTTTTAACAAGAAGTTGAGCGTACGCACTCATAAAAGGAACGGCCATGGTCACCTTCGCGCGATCGGGCATCACAAATGCTTTTTGATTTTTTAATTTCTTAATGATGCTGAAGATGTAATCCCACCGGCCCGCATTCAATCCTGCGATGTGTTCACGCAATTGATAAATGATTTCCTCCATTTCAAAAGCAGCCAGGATGGTTTCGATAAGCACAGTTGCTTTGATGGTTCCGCGAGAAATGCCCAAACTTCTTTCAGCAAAAAGAAAAATATCATCCCATAATTTGGCTTCCAGATGACTTTCAAGTTTTGGTAAGTAAAAGAAAGGTCCTTTTTCTTGTGCTGCCAGCAAGGCTCCATTGTGAAAAACAAATAATCCGAAGTCGAATAAAGAGGCAGAGACAGCTTCTCCATCAATCAACACATGTCTTTCATCCAAGTGCCATCCACGTGGCCGAACGTTTAACAGGGCAAGTTCTTCATTTAAGGCGTACGTTTTTCCTTCAGGGGATTCGTATGAAATGGTTTCCCGAACCGCATCCATTAAATTCAGTTGGCCTTCAATTACATTACGCCAGGTTGGTGAAGTAGAATCTTCAAAGTCAGCCATAAAAACTTTCGCACCGGAATTCAATGCATTGATAATCATTTTGCGATCGACAGGCCCGGTGATTTCAACCCTTCGGTCTTGAAGCGCCTGAGGGATTTGGGAAACTTGCCAGTTGCCTTCGCGGATGAAATTTGTTTCGGGCAAAAAATCCGGAAGCTTGCCCTGATCGAGCTGTTTTTGTCTCTTCTTTCGCTCGCTTAGCAAGTGCAGTCTTTGAGAATTAAACTCACGATGAAGGGTAGTTATAAACTGAATCGCCTCTGGAGATAAAACTCGGTCGGCTCCTAACAGAATCGGAGCCTCGATACGAAGTCCGCTGTGAGATTTTATTTCGGCTGTTGTGGCCATGGCTTTTATGTTTTGCGATGATCAAACCTAAGACAACGAAAAATAGGATTCAAGCGAATTTTCGCTCTTTACATTTATTCGCTATTTTTGACTATTAAGCGAATGAGTTTTTAGCGTTTTATACGTTTTTAGGCTATTTCAATCGGTTGAAAAAAATTTCCATTCGCTGAAAAACGAATGCTGATTTTTAACTAAAGTCAATCTCATGAAGAAGAAATCGAGTCTCAATGAGTCAAACATCAAACTGATTTTCGGGCTCAAACTGAAGCAACTTCGTCTTGAAAAAAATCTCTCTTTCCAGGCCCTGGCAGACGCTGCAGGTGTGTCTGTTTCTTATTTGAATGAAATTGAAAAAGGAAAAAAATATCCGAAAGCAGAAAAGATTGCCAGCCTTGCAGACGCTTTAGATGTAAGTTATGACTGGCTGGTGTCTGTACAAATGGGTAAGCAACTCGCACCCATTGCTAAGCTTTTGCAAAGCAAGTTAGTAAATGAATTACCGCTTGATTTTTTCGGAATCGATAAATCGCAGTTGTTTGAATTGCTTTCCGGAGCGCCTGTGAAGTTGAACGCGTTTATCAATACGATGATCGAAATCGGGAGAAATTATGGAATGCGTGTAGAAGATCTTTACTTCTCAACACTCCGTTCGTACCAGGAAATGCACGATAATTATTTTGAGGAGATCGAGCAATCGGTAGAGTCATTTGTTAAGCAACACCAACTCGATCCGTCAAAACCGATTTCAGCAGACTCGCTTGTAAAAATCCTGGAGGAACAGTATCAATACATAATTGTGGAAGACGGACTTTCTAATCAACCAGAGTTGCAGGAGTTACGCTCGGTGTTAATCCCTGACAAACAACCGCGGTTGCTGCTTAATAAAAACTTGAGCCGGACACAACGCGCTTTTATTCTCGGCCGTGAAGCAGGTTTTAGATTTATGGATATCGAAAACCGTTCCAACACAACATCCTGGGTTTCGTTTGATTCGTTTGATGAAGTTGTCAATAATTTTAAAGGTTCGTACTTCTCCTGTTCCTTGTTTCTCAACAGACAGAATTTGATTGAATGGCTGAAAGAAGTTTTGAGCGCAAAGAGTTTCAATGTAGAAAGCTTCCAGGAGCTGATGGATCGATACGTAGTTTCACCTGAAATTTTACTCCATCGCCTAACCAATATTTTACCCCGCTACTTTGGCATTAATGAGTTATTCTTTTTGCGGTTCAGCACCCAGCTTGACTCTGACAAATATGAAATCACCAAAGAGATGCATCTTTCCGGATTGCACAACCCGCACTCAAACATGTTGAACGAACATTATTGCAGGCGGTGGGTAAGTATTGATATCCTGAAAGATTTATTCAGGGAAGTAAAGGCCGGAACCTACACGCAATCTTTGTGCCGGGTGCAACGATCAAAATACATCGGAACGGATAAAGAATATCTGATCATTAGCTTTGCCAAGCCCATAGTGTTTGGATCTGAAAAACATAACAGTGTTTCGATCGGTTTGTTGATCAATGATCAATTAAAGAAAAAAGTGAAATTCTGGAACGACCCGCAAATTCCGATTCGGATGGTTGGCGAAACGTGCGAACGATGCGTGGCAACAGATTGTAAGGAACGTGTGGAGAAACCTTTATTTGTAACACAACAGCAACGGGTTGAAAACATGAAGGTAGCACTCGGTGCCTTGATGGATTAACCTATTTGAAAAATCTTGTGGGTATTACAGGATTCGAACCTGTGACCCCTACCCTGTCAAGGTAGTGCTCTAAACCAACTGAGCTAAATACCCGGATAGCAAATGTACCTTATCCCTGTGGTAAGTAAAATGAAATAGCTGTTCCCTGGTCTGGGTTACTTTCTATTTCTAATTTTCCCTTATTCAGCCTGATAAATTCCTTACACAACATGAGGCCAAGGCCCGTGCCTTTTTCCTGGCTCGTTCCTGATTTTGAAAAATAATCTTTTGTATTGACCACGGTATTGATTTCTTGTTCGGTCATGCCAATGCCAAACATCTGAACCCGATGGGTATGCGTAGGGGTGGTATGATTAGGATCATGAGATAAGTAAAATAGCCTGTTGAGTAGCGGGACAGTGCCATTCGATTTTAAAATCAGAATGGCATCTTTTTTTCAATGAAATTTTTTCGTCTAACTTTCGTTTTACTAGTTGAAAGTTGATGATGAACATGAGGCGACTCTTTATTATAATGCTGATCCTCCTTGGGTTCGCCTGCAAACCACAACCCGAATTAGCTGATTTAGTGGAGGATATGGTGGTAGTAACGTATTATGATGACGAGGTTGACTATGAGCAATATTCATCTTATTACGTTGCACTCGATACTGTTGGCTTTGTTTCGAACTACCCAGGGGCAGATACCTTGCTGCTAGCTGACGAGTATGATTATGCCGCACAAATCCCAGATGAAGTTGACCAGCAGTTGTTTGCGCTGGGTCTTAACCGCAGGGAGCCAAGTGATAGCGCTGACCTCGTTGTCAGTATAATTATATTAGATAACTTGAATGTTTCCCTTACTGCTTATCCAACGTATTACGGTGGATATTATAGCTACTATGGGTACTATAGCTATTACTACGCATACAACTACCAAAGCTATGGAACTTTGGTAATTCAGCTTTTGGACGCCAAAAACTATTCACCCCAAAATGGATATCCTGTAATATGGACATCCTATATCGGAGACCTTTATTCTACATTTGATCAAATTGGTGAATCTCTTAAGGCTATTGATCAGGCATTTAAACAATCCGAATACCTTAAACAAAATTGAGTATGTTTAGAAAGGTAATTCTCATTGTTTGCCTGTTGGCTTCGTGCATTGTTGTCAAAGCTCAATTATATGGCGGTTATATAAATGTAAACTGGAATATCTACCAACCGCTCTCCAATAAGGACTTTATAGATAAAGCAAGTGCAGCCGGAGCAAGTTT
>JAKEEN010000201.1 GCA_022616575.1 Flammeovirgaceae bacterium | reverse complement strand
GGAGGAGATCGAGCCGCAGGATGACCTGTTCCAAGGTACCCCCGGGGACACCGCGTATGAACACCCCCGCGGGCGGCTCACGGTCGAATCCCGGGATGACGCAGCATCATTGCATGAGCCGAATTTCCACTTATAAGCTTCCCTGCAAAATCATTGACTTGCGATTCCAAATTTTCTTTTGTGATAATTTTATTAACAAACCCTAGTTGCCATGCCTCATCTGCAGAAATCAAATCTCCGGTTAACAATAATTGCTTGGCTTTCGCTTCCCCCACCTTTCGCAAGAGGAAGAACATGACGATAGCAGGAATAAACCCGATTTTTACTTCGGTATATCCAAACTTTGCCTCAGGAACGCTAAACACAAAATCGCAGACTGTTGCTAATCCACAGCCACCGGCAAGTGCATGTCCCTGAACCTGTGCGATCACCACTTTTCTGAGTGTATAAATTTTCTCAAAGAGTTTCTTTAAGTGAGTCGAGTCCGCCAGATTTTCACCAAATGAATTATTTTGAAGTTGCTGTAAGTACGCGAGATCAGCCCCAGCACAAAAAGCCTCACCCTTTGCTTTTAACACAATTACTTTTACGTCAGCATCCGACTCTGCTTTTGAAAATGCCTCTGTTAATTCAGAAACCAGCTCATGACTCAAGGCATTTCGCTTTTCAGGACGGTTCAGTGTTATATTACCGATTCTGTTGCTAACATTATATTCGATAAATTCCATAATCTTAAAGTTCTCTTTTGAAATACGCTTGATGCATAACTGAATGGCAAGGCAATGATTGTTCTTTTGCCAATGCCATAAACTTTTCTGCAAGATAAAGAGAGTTGCTGCTATCAAGAATATATTGTTTAGTATTAATGCTTTCAGGAGCAACAAGGGCATTATTACTGACTAACACATAGTCGAATGTAACACCAGCTGGCACTTCAAAATGTCTGCTGCGGATGTGAAGGAGGCGTAACCCATTCCACGCAATTATTGAACAACCGTCCAATTCCTTGTAAAAGGGAGAGCGAATTCCATCTTGAATGGATGAAATACCCCTGATCAATCGGTTAGGCCGAATATGAAAACGTACCCTCTCCTCATCATTCATTAGCAGCGTGTCAGAAAAGAAATAAGTGCGGCCATTTTTCGAAAGGTCGAAAGCACTATGCCCGGGCACACGATAGACTGTTATTGAACTTTTGTTGATTTCCTCTTCGAAATGAATCCATTGAATTACTGAAAACCAGGCAACCAGTGTAAAAGATGCCGGCAAGTAACCAAATTGTCTTCTCTCGATCATTAAGATCCCAAAAAGAAAAACCCCCATCAATAACCAACACTGCAGTGTGGTTATGTAAATATTCTCGACTAAACTATATGGCAGTTGTTCAACCGCAAAGACTCCCATATTTAAAATACGAATGGACCACTCCAACACTAAACCAATTAACATAGCTAAAAACGGAATGAAACTAATTGCGATCACTCCAATACCCGCAACTAAGACGATGAACGATCCCGGGATGACAAACAAATTGGAAAACAAAAAGTAGTTTGGAAACTGGTGAAAATACAACAAGCCAAGCGCACATGTTGAAATTTGTGCTGCGATAGAAACACATGTGATCTGCCAGGTCTTATCGAGCAGCCAGTTTTTCGGTTCCCATATATTATAGAGTGGTTGTTGCAAATACACAATGCCCAACACTGCCAGGTAAGAAAGCTGAAATCCAACTGACATGATTAAATAAGGATCGTACAGCAATAAACAAAAAGCGGACGCTGCAAGCGTGTTGTAAATATTGGTTGACTTATCCCAAGGTCGGGCGAGTGCAATAAATGAAAACATAGTAACAGCTCTCAAAACAGAAGGAGAAAGTCCGGTAATAAATGCATACATCCAAAGCACTGTGATACTGATCCCCGCCAGAATCCATTTGCCGGATTTGACTTTCATGAGCGGTTTAAGAATTAATAACAGTAACCAGTAAATGATACCCACATGGAGTCCGCTTACAGCCAACACATGCATAGCCCCTGTAGCAGCATACGCATTGAGCAATTCATTATCAAGTCCATCTGTTACACCCAGCACCAGTGCGGATGCAATGGCTTGCTCACGTTCACCGTTTACGTATCTGTTTAATGTTTGTTGAGCGTAGTCCCTTGCCTGAATGGCAAGTTTCATGACCGTGGACGAAGGAGCATATCCCATCCTCATCACCTCATTTGCTCTTACAAAATGCTGGTGATATGTATTCTTAAAGATCAGAAATCGTTTGTAGTCGAATTCACCGGGATTGGCTGGCGGGGTAAGTTCATGCGGTGATCCTTCTATTAACAATTCATCTCCGTAAGAAAAAGGTCTCTGAAATTCACCCTTTGGAAAATAAAGAAGTACTTCACCTTTTCTTTCAAGCCATTTACCATTCACATTAATCGTAGTAACTTCAGCTTCCTGTTTCCAGGATTTATCTTTCTCTAAGGCTGCCTTTGAAATAACAGCTCTATAAAAAGTAATCTCATTCTTCTCATGAATAAAATGATCCTGATCGCTGCTTTCCGTATTAAATAAAACATTTAAGTACCCGCTGAAAAAAATTACGGGTATGGCAATCCAACCAAGGGTGATCTTTATTGATTGCTTTCTCTGAAGAATAAAAAAAATAAGGTACGCTATAAGCGAGATGATCAACAGGTAAATGGCGAGGGATTGATTTATGCTATCAGGCCAATAAATCCCCCAAATAATTCCGCTGGCGAAGACGATAACAATCCGGACAAATGCAAAAGGAACCCATTGGAACATCGATCAAGATACTAAAATTTCAAATTTCAAGTGGGAGCTAAATAATCTGAAATTTTAACTTGAAGTTTTGAATCACTTCTGATCTTTCCCATACGCCTCAATAATATCCCTGACCAGTCGATGGCGCACCACATCACGTTCGTTCAACTCCACAAAACCAATTCCCTTCACTTCGTTAAGAATACGAACCGCTTCTTTCAAGCCAGAGCGTTGATTGGCCGGTAAATCAATTTGAGAGGTATCGCCTGTAACAATCATTTTTGAATCAGGCCCCATACGGGTAAGAAACATCTTCATCTGCATGGGTGTTGTGTTCTGCGCTTCATCTAATAAGATGAACGCATTATTCAATGTTCGTCCACGCATATAGGCGAGCGGGGCAATCTCAATCACTTCTCGTTCCATATAAAAGCGCAACTTCTCGAACGGAATCATATCATTAAGAGCATCGTAGATGGGGCGCAGGTAGGGATCGATTTTTTCTTTCAGGTCACCGGGCAGAAAGCCGAGGTTCTCTCCGGCTTCAACAGCAGGGCGTGTAATGATGACTTTTTTGATCAGTTTATTCTTGAGGGCCTTCACCGCAAGCGCTACTGAAATGTATGTCTTACCGGTACCCGCAGGACCAAGCGCAAAGACCAAATCGTTTTCTTTTACCTGGGTTACCAGCTTTTGCTGATTCACTGTTTTCGGACGAATCGGGTTGCCTTTCGTGCCATAGATAATAATATCTTCAGAATCGGGTTGAGGTTCTACGGGTTCCTGGTCATTGCCAATGTACCCCTTCACATGCTCATCGGTAACAACGCCATATTTATGATAATGATCGATCAACGAATTAATGATTTCGCTGATTTGAATAATTTCAGAAGTCGTTCCTTTAATAAGGATCTCATTGCCGCGACTTACAATTTTACTTTTCGGAAAGGCCGATGAGAGCTCATCGATAGTTTTGTTTCCAACCCCGAGAAAGTCGATCAGGGAGATATCGTCTAGTTTAATTATTTTTTCTGTCAATTATAGAATAGTTTAACCCAAAACACAGAAGCGACTATTTTAGTTTTCATCCCACTCCCGTCTCCCGGTAAGTTGCTGGAGAATGATGCGGATACTAAAAATGTTTAATTTGCCGATCAAAATTACACAATCTCCCGAGGCTCACCAACATGGCCATTGTAACGCTGCTCACCGATTCAGGCGAAAACGACCACTACGTAGCGGCTGTGAAGGCAAAGATTTTTGCCGTGAACCCCGGAATTAAGATCGTTGACATTACCCATGGTATCAGTCCGTGCAATTTGGCCCATGCTGCCTATGTATTGAAAGGTATTTTTCGTGATTTTCCAAAGGGAACTGTTCACTTAATTGGCGTACATGCTACTGGCAACAAAGGCGATGCTTATTTAGCCGTGCAACTCGAAGATCATTTTTTTGTTACGGCCGATCATGGATTGCTGGGAATGATCAGTGAGAAGCCTCCTCAAAATATAGTAGTTCTTAATTCTATCAATCCAACCGAATCCACTTTTGTGGAGCGCGATGTATTTGCACCCACGGCCGCCAAACTGGCCAGTGGCGTTTCGATCAGTGATTTAGGGAAGCCGCTGCCATCGTTTAAAAAAATGATTGACCGGACGGTGAAGGCCACCAAAAAACAAATTACCGGACAGGTAATCCATGTAGATAATTTTGGTAATGCGATCACTAACATTCCAAAAGAAGCTTTTGACATACTCAGCAAGGGAAAAGTTTACACGATACAATTCGGAAGGGAAAAATTCAGAAGAATACAAACACAATACAACCAGGCAGAAGAGGGAGATGTGTGCATTGTATTTAACAGCCTGGGGTTGCTGGAGATTGGTATTTATAAAGGCAATGCGTCTGAGTTGTTTGGGTTGCAGTACGATACCGTGGTGAGTGTTATTTTTGAGGAGTAGCTGTTAATAGTTATCAGTTAATCGTTAATCGGGTGCAAGTGCAAGGGACAGTACACGCGCCCACATAAAGCACACACCCACGATTAACGATTTTAACAATTAACTTAAAAACGATAAAGGATGATAATAAGGATAGTACGTATGCACTTTACAGAAGCCGGGGTGGATGAGTTTCTGGTTATCTTTAATCAGAATAAAAATGCCATTCGCAATTTTGAGGGGTGTACACACCTGGAATTGTTACGTGATGCGGAGGATGAAAACACCTATACCACCCTAAGCCACTGGAAGGATGCCGAAAGTTTGGAAAAATACCGAAAGTCAGAACTCTTTAGCAGTGTTTGGGGGCGGGTAAAAACCCTTTTTTCGGAACGTACGCAGGCTTTTTCGTTAGAGAAATATATTGAACTCTGATTTTGGCAAAAATCAAACTTTAATCATCTTTGCAGCCCGATTAATTGCCCGGGTGGCGGAATCGGTAGACGCGTTGGTCTCAAACACCAATGGTAGCAATACTGTGCCGGTTCGACTCCGGCCCCGGGTACAGAATGGGAAAACCCGACTTAGCGGTCGGGTTTTCTGTTTTAAATCTGCCTCAAAGCCCTTTAAAGCCAAGATTACCTCGTTCTCTCGGGCGGTTCGAAACTCCCCATTTCCGATGATCAGATTTTCAGGGAAAATTGAACCAATGAGTTTCTGCTTGTTTATTAGGCTTGCATTTTCATAATAAAACCTAAGATTCTGAATCAGGTTCACACCGAAGTTTAGGTACTTACCGTGATTCGTTTCCGTGCCTTGTAATTCCTCAAGCTTACTTTGAAACTTTCTTATTTCTGTCTTGAATTTTGGTTTCATGAAACT
>JAKEEN010000025.1 GCA_022616575.1 Flammeovirgaceae bacterium | reverse complement strand
ATAATTTCTTGTAACGCCAAAAAAGAAATCATATTCAATGATCAGAACTTAATTATCGGTAACGCAACGCCTGTATTAATTCATGAAGGCATCAACGAGATATTATGGAGATGATATTGGTGACCCCGGAGGCAATGATCCGGACAACCGGAGAATGATGCGCTTTGATAATCTATCGGCCTCAGAAACACATACCCGGAATATTACATCAATGCTTGGCAACTTAAGACGAAATAACCTGGCGTTGATTTACGGAGACTTAACGTGGCTTCAGGTTGAAAATGATTTGCTGCTGTACAACAGAAAGTATTTCAGTAATACCGTTTGGGTAGTTTTCAACAAATCAGGGCGAGAAAAGAAACTAATACTGGCTGTTCCACCTTCAGCAACGACTAATTTTTACGGTACGCTTTCATTTGAAAATGAAAACGCAACACTTACTTTGCCAGCCCATTCATTTGAAATTATAACTAACTAATATTTAACAGCAACTATACATGTCAGCTTCAGGCATACATAAACCACGGCTTAGTTTTTGGCAAATCTGGAATATGAGTTTCGGATTTTTAGGAATTCAGTTTGGATTTGCTCTTCAAAATGCTAATACCAGCCGCATCTTTGAAACACTCGGAGCTGACACGGCCAACCTTGCACTGTATTGGCTGGCAGCACCGATTACGGGACTGATCGTACAACCTATCATCGGATTTTACAGTGATCGCACATGGCACCCCACATGGGGACGAAGAAGGCCCTACTTTGCCATTGGTGCCATACTCGCATCCACCGCCTTAATACTGATGCCTAATTCAGGAATGTTATGGATGGCGGTAAGTGTACTCTGGATTATGGATGCTTCCATCAACATCAGTATGGAGCCTTTTCGTGCATTTGTAGGCGATAAACTTCCACCCGAACAACGCACAACCGGCTTTGCCATGCAGAGTTTTTTTATTGGCACGGGTGCCGTAGTGGCCTCGGCACTTCCGTGGATGTTCAGCAATTGGTTTGGGATTTCAAATGTTCCACAACCGGGCGAAGTGATTCCTGATTCAGTAAAGTTCTCATTCTACATTGGTGGAGCCATGCTTCTCATAACGGTAATGTGGACTGTATTCAGTACGAAAGAATATCCACCCGATGCGGAAACTGAGAAAAGTTTAAGTCGTGAGAAAAGGAAAATTGAAAACGAACAGCATTACCGAAAGAAATTTTTTGATGTGGGATTACTGTTGCTGGGAATTGGAGTTGCCATTTCGATCATCGTGTATTTTACCAACCTTGAAAAAGAACTCTATGTGCTTGGTTTTGGGTTTGGACTTTTTGGATTCGTCCATATTTTATCGGCTATCTACATCAGTCAGGGCCGTTCTTACCTCGGCATTGTGAATATGGTGAAGGATTTTAATACAATGCCTCGAACAATGATTCAACTGGCCTATGTACAATTCTTTTCGTGGTTTGCTCTCTTTGCCATGTGGATTTACACTACTACAGTAGTTACTACCTATATCTACGGAACTACAAACACCACAAGCAAGGCGTATAATGACGGGGCCGATTGGGTAACCATTCTATTTTCTGTCTACAATGGTGTAGCCGCTGTCTTTGCACTCTTCCTCCCGGTATTAGCTAAATATACAAGCCGGAGAGTTACCCATTTAATTTCATTGTGCTGTGGAGGTGCCGGGTTGATCTCGTTTTATTTTATTAAAGACCCCATGTTTTTAATCCTCTCCATGACAGGTGTGGGAATTGCCTGGGCAAGTATCTTGTCAGTTCCCTATGCCATGCTTTCAGGTTCACTGCCCTCAGAAAAGATGGGATATTATATGGGTGTTTTTAATTTCTTTATTGTAATTCCTCAAATCATTGCTGGCACAGTTCTTGGGTTTCTGCTACGGCAGGTTTTCCAGGGGGAATCAATCTACATTTTGGTAACCGGAGGAATTTCCATGATTATCTCAGGATTGCTTAGCTTGCGTGTAGAAGACACAGAAGAAGTAATAATACCTCAAAAATGATGAGACGTTATAATTTGCTATTGATCTTCTTAAGCCTGCTCCTTAATGCAAGAGCTCAAAACTATACCCGATTGAGCAGAACCTTAGACGAACTTTATAAGGCATCCTCCATTGCAGAAGAAGCCTCTCGAAATCAAATGGTCAATTATTGGTGGGACAAATTGGCTTCGACAAATTCCATTCCGCTGATTGTTGAAGACTCGGTTGTATTCTTGTACCGTGGTCAGGCTAAGTCAGTAAAATGGATGGGAGATTTCAACGGTTGGGGTTACGATAAATATTTTGTAAACGAGGGAAAGAAAGTTGCCAATACAGATATCTGGATGCTTAAAGCATCTTTCCCTAAGGATGCCAGACTTGATTATAAAATCCTAGTCAATGACTCCGAATGGGTAATTGACCTGGCCAATCCATTTCAACAATGGTCGGGCGTGGGCGGTGGAAGTCCAAACTCAGAATTGAGAATGCCGTTGTGGAAAGAAGATCCGATCGTAATGCCTTTGCCCAACATTGAGCATGGCACTATGGTTCGCGACATTCTCTACAACAGCAAAGCATTAAATTACCAGGTTTCCTATAGTGTGTACTTGCCTTTCGGGTACCCGAATCTGAAAAACATTCCCGTTGTTTATGTAACTGATGGTTATGAGTATACCCATGAGCGTTTAGGCAATATGATCACTATACTCGATAACTTAATTGCTACAAAGAAAATTGTTCCGGTTATGGCTGTGTTTGTAGACCAACGCGATCCTATCAATCGCTCCAATAACAGAAGAATGACCGAGCTTGCCATGAATGAAAAGTACCTGAACTTTTTTACCAACGAATTGATTTTCGAAATCGAATCGAAATATCCTGTTTCTAAGTCAAAGGAAGACCGCGCCATCCTGGGTAATTCTTTGGGTGGCCTTACGGCCGCTTATTTTTCATTTGCCAAACCTGAACTTTTCGGCAAAGCCGGGATCCAGTCCCCCGCCTTCTGGTTTAAACCCGACATTTATACATTTTGTGACAATGCTGAAAAACCTCCAGTCAAAATTTTTATGACAACCGGCAAGTTTTTCGATAAGGAAGAGGGCGCCAGAAAAATGGAATTCATCCTGGCAAAAAACACCTGCACCTATCAATATAAAGAGGTAAATCAGAGCCACTCCTGGGGCAACTTCCGCGATTTTATAGACGATATTCTTATTTACTTCTTTCCGGCACAATAATTATCTTTAGCACTTTAATAAATTCTATGAGAATACAACTACCCGCTATTCTACTGATTGGTATTTTGGCAGCCTGCAGCTCCGGCAAAAAAGCATTTGAACGAGGCGACTATTATGAATCCGTGATGAAATCCATTGGCCGGCTCCGCCAGAATCCAGATCACTCCAAATCAAAAGAAACTCTACGAGAAGCTTATCCCCTGGCGGTTTCTTATTTAGAGCAACAAGCCAACAATGAACTGGCCTCGAACTCAAATTTGAAATGGAAGAATGTACTGAATTACTATGGACAGATAAATTCCATGTATGAATCCATCCGTCAGGCTCCAGGCGCATTGTCTGTAATCACCAATCCGAAAAATTATTACAATGAGCTTGGCCCGATTAAAGAGAAAGCCGCTGAAGAAAGCTACAACGCAGGGATTGCAGCTCTTATGAAAGGTACCCGCAATGATGCACGCACGGCATACTTCTTTTTTACCGATGTAAACTCGTATGTTCCCGGTTATAAAGATGTATTGGAATACACTACCAAAGCAAAAGATGAAGCAACCCTTAAAGTAATATTGGAACAAATTCCTGTCCCCGCCCGATATAATTTAAGTGGTGGATTTTTTCAGGATAAAGTTGAAGAATTTGTACACACCAATTATCCTGACAAAGGGTTTATCAAATTTTATACACCGCAGGAAGCCAACTCCATCAGTTTGGCAAAGGCCGATCAAATCTTGAAAATAGCCTTTGATGATTTTTCCGTTGGCAACATCAAGCTTTCTGAAAAAGAAGAAACCGTAACCAAAGACAGTGTAAAAGTGGGTGAAACAACAGTGAACGGAAAGAAATACCCTGTTTACAATACAGTGAAAGCTAAATTAACCACCTATCGCAAAGAGGTAAGTTCCAATGGCCTTTTAAGTATGATTGTGGTTGATGCAAAAACAGGAGGCGTTCTTTCACATAAAAAATTCAATGGCGAGTATGTTTGGTTCAGTAGTTGGGCCCGCTATAATGGTGATGAGCGGGCATTGACTGATCAGCAACTTAAACTCTGTAATTCAAAGGAGACATCACCTCCAGCCAATCAGGATTTGTTCCTGGAGTTTACCCGACCTATTTATAATCAACTCGTGCCTGGCATTAGGGGATTTTACCAGGCGTATCAATAGCAAGGGTTTGAAAATATATCCGTTACAGTGAGTCTACCGGCAGGCAGTCGCGCGGATTTTCCTTTTTTATAATGGCATTCTATCAGATTGGCGACAATTCATAAATCTGGAAAACCAAATCTTTGCGTATATGGTTAACCTTTCTATGAAGTTAAACAGCACCATCGGATTTATAGCCCTTACCGCATTAGCTTTTCATGCATGTGGCCAATCCGAAAAGTTAAAAAGCGAAAAATCAAATAATATGAACGAACAAGGATCTGGCAATCTTGAACTGGCCACTTTTGGATCAGGGTGTTTTTGGTGTACCGAGGCCATCTTTCAAAATGTAGACGGTGTCGAAAAAGTAGTGTCTGGATATACCGGTGGCAAGGTCAAAAATCCCACGTACAAGGAAGTTTGCAGCGGCCTTACCGGACATGCAGAAGTGATTCAACTCTCCTACAATCCTGCTAAAGTTACCTTTGATGAATTACTGGAAATCTTCTGGAAGACCCATGACCCCACCACGCTAAACCGGCAAGGCGCTGATGTTGGCACACAGTACCGATCGGCCATTTTCTTTCATAACGAAAATCAAAAATCGCTTGCTGAAAAGTACAAGAAGGAGCTAGATACTTCGGGCGCCTTTGACAGACCTATAGTTACAGAAATAACAGCCGCTACCACCTTTTACCCGGCCGAAAATTATCACCAGAATTATTTCAACGAGAATTCAGATGCCCCCTATTGCTCATTTGTCATTCAACCTAAGCTGGAGAAGTTCAAAAAGGTATTCAAGGCCAAATTAAAAACAGATATGGCCCAAAAATGAAGTTGGCCCTAACGAAATAAGGTTACGTTTATTTTACATAAAATTTCAACCAATTATCAAAGCCTGTGTAACCTTCGAAAGGGGATGCCGTAAATACACACAGAGTAGAGTAATTCTTCTCATAGGTTTAGGTTTAGGTATAAAAAAACCTCCGCCAGTCGGGCAGAGGTTTTTTTATTGTATTGATTTACAAACCGTTTCTAATGCTTGGCATGCTGGCCTTTGAGGTCATCAATCTGCCTCATCAGCTCGCGCTCTTTGCGCTGCATTTCTTCCTGGGTTGCCTGTAGTTCTTCCATATTCTGTCTCATTTCTTCTTCCTGCGCTCTCATTTCCTCGGTCATTTCCTGGGACTCTGCCAACAGGCGTTGCGTACGGGCATTGATCTTCACAGATGAAACTGTTGAGGCTATACTCTCAGCAATCTTCTCCACAAATTCAACTTCAAATTTCTGGAATAACGTAAACGAGGCTATTTCGACAACTCCAAATATCTGATCGTTTACCTTGAGGGGAACAATCATAACACTGGTTGGATTCGCATCGCCAAGTCCTGAAGTGATTTTAATGTAATTTCCGGGTACCTCTGTTAAATAGATACTTTCCCCCTCCTGCCATACCTGGCCGGCAAGTCCTTCACCCTTATGAATTTTATGGTTGAGGTATTTCTTCTTATCCCATGCATAACAAGCTACCATCGACATCACGGACTCCTCATGTTCATCAATTGAATCTTCGATGATATACAATGCCCCCTGATTGGCCTTCATATACTTGACAAGGTTGGCAATAATCTCATCGGATAGTTTCTGAATATCGTTATTGTTAGTGCGAAGAATTTCACCAAATCGTGCCAGGCCTTCAGTAGCCCAGTTACGCTTCTTATCTTCTTCCGCAACCTGGGAAAGGTTATTGCGCATATTGATCAGCGCATTGCCCAATACATCCTGGTCGCTTAAAGGTTTGTAATTAGTGTTATAATTTCCCTTTCCAATATTTTCCGCAAAGATGGTTGTGCTCTTCAGGCCATTAACGAGATTATCCATTGCTAAAGCCATCTCTCCTATTTCATCACTCGTAAATTTCGATTGCTTTTCTTCCACCAGTTCACCCCGGCCAAGTTTGATTACCACGTTCTTTAAGAAATTAACAGGTACTGTAATAGTGCGGATTATAAAGAAGGCGCTCACCAAACCAATAACAATGGTGATGGTGGCAAGTATGAGGGTGATGTTTCTCAGGTTTACCGCTGACGTTGAAAGGGCAGCTTCTGACTCTGCATTCACCTTCGCCTGAATGGCTGCAATTTTGTTAAGATCCGCAATTAACGCAGCCGACATTGGGATAACCTGGTTTTCGATTGCATCTTCAGCCAGTAGTTTGGTAAGGGCATCTTCATAGTTCTCGAAGGTTACCAACTGGCCCATAATGGTCTTCTGTGTTTCCAAAAGGGCATCAAATTTAGCAAAGGCTGTGTCCATCAATACCCGTTGGCTATCGCTTTGCCACGATGGCATCAGCTTTGTTAACTTTTCTTTTAATGCTGGGTATTCAAAATTTTGCAGGTCACGCAATGCCTGCTTATCGTCCTGATTGGTTTGCAGGTATACCCAGTTTGTAATGAGCATTTTCCCCCGTGTCACGATCAGGATAAATTCATTGATCGCATCTTTAGAGGGGTTGATAATATTGGATGAATTACTCACTACCTGCTTAATTGAATTTCCTGTTAAGAAAATGATGGCAGCATTGATGACAAATAATATGATAAGGGCTAAAAATCCTGCAAGAATCTTGTTGCCAATAGTGAGACGAAATTGAAATTTCTTCTTTTGTTTTTCCATAAGTGATGGTTAGATCAAAATAGCATAACGCGTTAGTTCATTCGAAGCTTTTAAGTTTTGCTTAGCCATGGCAGCCTGGTTGAGCTCAAAGCTCAATTTACCATCTTTCATGATAAAATTTATACAACTTCCCTTTGCCCCTAAACCTTCTGATTCTGTCACTACCAATACCGATAATGCCTGGCCTTTAATCATAGCATCCGATAGTTGGGCAGAATTACCAGCAGGTATAAAGAGAATATTGCATTTCTTAAGCTCAGAAAGGGAGTTTATTTTATTGACTTTAATGACCCGGTTGCCCGCTTTCTTAGCGGCAGCCATAATTTTTAGTTCATCTAGTATGGGGGAATCACCCAAAACAGCAATTTCAAAATCGCCCTGGTTGTTACTCTCCGGCCATTGTATGTATTTCGTAAAGCTGAAGATATATAACGTGTGCCCTTTATAACTTTGCCCGGATGAAACCAGGGGGATAAGTAAAGACGCCAGGCACAAAAGCTTCCTCATAAACTATCAATTATGTCGTCCAACATACAAAAATAGATTGGCCT
>JAKEEN010000200.1 GCA_022616575.1 Flammeovirgaceae bacterium | reverse complement strand
CTCGATACATGATGCCGGATTCTTGTTATCAGACCACAGACCAGAATCCGCCATCAAAGTATCAAGTATCTAGTTTAAGCAGCCCGTGAAAGCTTATCTTCTTTTACTTGTTTCTTTCGAACTTCTTTTGACTCAATGTCGAAGGTCATTACTTCGACTACATTTTGTTTGATGTACTTCAACACTTCCATAACTCTGCCGTCAATTTTACTTCTCACCCGCTCACCCTTCTTGAACAATCTTCTCATACTTTAATTTTTAGTTGAACATCTATTATTAGCTGTCAGGCCGCTATGAGCCGTCTGACGGCTTTTTTATAATTAGTATCTGAATGCATAATTAAACTCCCTGGGAAAATCTTCATACGTGCCTGACAATATAATAAGCTCCCCAGACTTTTTCTTTTTAATGATTTCATTGAAGTCCTTTACAGACTTCACAGGCACGTCATTTACCTTGGTAATTATAAAACCTTCGCGCATATCGGTGTAGCGCGCTACTTTACCACCAAGAGCCGTAACTTTCACACCATTTTCTATTTCAAGCTTCTTTAATATTTTTTGATCGAGGTCTTCTAACTCAAGCCCAAGACCGGCATACGTTTCTTTCTCTTCAGGTTTTACCACTTCCGTTTTGCCTGCTCTTGATTTCAACGTTACCGGAACGGTAACCACCTTGCCATTGCGGTTTACTGTTACATTCACCTTATCACCCGGTCTGTGACGACCAATGTATTCGATTAATGCCGTATTTGTTTTGATCGTAGCATTGTCAATTTTCACGACTACATCACCCTTTTGCAAGCCCGCATCCTTAGCTGAACTCTTCTCAGCGAAGTCTGCGATGTAAGCACCCTCACTTACCTCTAAATCTTCTTGCTTGGCGAGATCACTGTTTACCGTTTGAATAGTAACGCCCAACCATCCGCGCTGAACGGTTCCAAATGTGATCAAGTCTTCTACAATTTTGCTTACAATGTTAGAAGGTACAGCAAAACCATACCCTGAGTATGAGCCTGTAGGACTTGCAATGGCCGTGTTAATTCCAACAAGTCCTCCGCTTAAATTCACCAAGGCCCCCCCGCTGTTTCCTGGATTGATGGCAGCATCTGTCTGTATAAATGATTCGATCGCTGTGTTGCCCTGCTCGGTTGAGTTATTGATGATGTTAATGTTTCTTCCCTTGGCGCTGATGATACCGGCCGTAACTGTTGAATTTAAGTTATATGGATTTCCAATTGCGAGAACCCACTCACCAACTTTTGCCTGATCAGAATCCACAAAAGATAAATACGGAAGTCCTTTTTCTGTAATCCTAATCACCGCTAAATCAGTATCCGGGTCTGTGCCGATCACCTCTGCTTTAAAAGTACGGTTATCAAGCAAGGTTACTTCTACTAATTCTGCGCCCTGCACAACATGATTGTTGGTAACAATATATCCTTCAGCGTTAATAAGTACACCTGAGCCCGTTGCCCGGCTCGGGCCTTGTTGTTGCGGCCCGAAAAATTCTCTAAAAGGTTCGGGAATTTCAGAAGACCTTGTGGTACCGGTTTGTGTGGAGCGGATATTTACAACAGCTGGTGTTACCTTCTCGGCAACAGCAGTAAAATCGAGTGGAATGAATTCACCTTTTTCGTTTACGGAGTAGGCAGCTTGAGATACCGGTAAGCCTTGGGCATATTCAATCTTCACTGTTTGGCTGTCTTTATCAAACCACTTGATAATACCCACTGTACTGGCGCTTCCAAGTACAGCAGCAAGAAATAATGACAGAAATCGCTTCATAGCTCTTACGTTTTTAGTTCAAAATTTGGTTAGCAAAATTTGGGCTGAAATGCCCTTAAGGAAATTTTGTCAGAATGTTTCAAAGCCATCTTTTATTGTCCAACTTCGTCCTTAATACGTATATCGTAGGCCATAAGTTCAGAACAATGAATTGGAAAAACAAACTGGCAGGTATTTTGGTCATTTTAGGGCCTATCTATTCGCAGGCGCAGGAATTAAAGGAGTTTAAGTGGCTGGCAGGCACCTGGAAACAAAAGGATAAAAATGCCTATGAGGTGTGGACCGATAAGGGCAATTTCCTCGAGGGAAAGTCCTTTATTATTGGCAGTTCAGCCGATACTACGGTCACCGAATCCATCAGGCTTATTTCAAAAGAAGGTGCTTTTTTCTACGTTCCCGATGTGGAGGGGCCACAAGGGGAGGTCTATTTCAAAATAAGCTCCCTTGATGGATCCGGTTTCGTTGCGTCTAACCCGGATCATGATTTCCCAAAAATTATTACCTATGCGAGAGTGGGCAAATCATTATTAGAAGCGACCATTGAGGGGAACGGCAAGAAAAAAACGTTCTATTTCGAACGCCTCAACTAACCTTGTTTGGGGTAATTTCAGTTTAGACAAATCTTTTTGCGATTTCGATCCGTCTTGTAGGAAAGCAAATTCGTTCGTATTGAATATGCTGACCCTGAATCCAGAATCGAGTCATCGCAAAGTATTCGCACAGCAGCGATTGCTGCGTACCCTAAAAATTGCCCTGATCATTTGGACATCCTTAGTCGTTGCTTTTGCTGCCTGTTGTTTTTCTTTCTCTTGCTCATAAAGCTTTTCAATCTGTTAGGTTTTAGAAACCTAACTGGTTTAGATAACTTTCGGCATGATTCAGCTAGCCGGAAAAATCATTTTAAAAAAGGGGAAGGAAAATTCTGTTCAACGCTTTCATCCCTGGATTTTTTCGGGAGCCATTCAACAAATGGAAGGTGCCGTTACCGATGGATGCTGGGTGGAAGTGCAGGATCATCAGAAAAAAACTATCGCCTTCGGTCATTATCAGAACGGAAGCATTGCTGTTCGTATCCTTAGTTTTTCAAAAAATAACATTGACAATTCATTTTGGGAACAAAGCATTCGCAAAGCCTACCAACTTCGGTCACAATCTTTTATATACAATCACCTTACGAATTGTTACCGACTCATACATGGCGAGGGAGATGGCTTGCCCGGTCTGATTGTAGATTTGTACAATGGCATTGCCATTGTACAAGCCCACTCAACCGGCATGCATAACGATCGGGCACAAATTGCTGCTGCATTAAAGCAAGTTTTTGGTGAAGAGATAAAAGCAATCTACTATAAAAGCCAGGGCACACTGCCTGGGAAACTGCGCGATGACGTTAAGGACGAATACCTTCTAGGGATGAGTGCCGTGCCCCATGTAATCACAGAGAATGGTGTTAAATTTTATGTGGATTGGGAAGGCGGACAAAAGACGGGCTTCTTCCTCGATCAACGCGACAACCGAAAATTACTCGGTCAATTCTCAGCCGGCAAAAAAGTGCTGAACACATTCTGCTACACAGGTGGTTTTTCACTGTATGCACTTACATCAGGGGCACAATTGGTTCATTCAGTGGATGCTTCTGTCAAAGCCATTGCGCTTACTGAAAAGAATATTACACTCAACGGTTTTGATCCGGCCATTCACACTTGCTTTGCTGTCGACACGTTTGATTTTTTGAAAGGACGTGAGAATCAATATGACCTGATCATTCTCGACCCACCTGCCTTCGCGAAACACCGGGATGCTAAACATCAGGCAATGAAAGGCTATCAGCGGCTGAATGCAGAAGCGATGAAAGTTATAAAGTCGGGTGGAGTATTATTTACATTCTCCTGTTCTCAGGTGGTGGACAGGCAAATGTTTTATGATACTGTTGTATCAGCAGCGATCCTGGCTAAACGGGAAATCAAAGTTCTTCATCATCTCTCACAACCTGCCGATCATCCGGTTTCTATTTTTCACCCGGAGGGGGAGTACTTAAAAGGATTGGTTTTGTTTGTGGTCTGATACAACGAATCCCCCTCGGATAATGTCCTGTTTTTATAAAGGGCAACCCTATGAGAGCAATTCTTTTTTTCCTGTCGGCAACATTACTCTTATTTTCCTGCGAAGAATCAACACTGGATAAGTGCCAAATTCCGGTGACGGTTCGAGACCTTACAGGGTTTGATGGATGTGGTTTTGTGTTTGAATTGGAAAGTGGTCATCGACTTGAACCTCAGATTGATTTTGGATTTTGCGGAACGCCTCCGCTACCCGATGAGGTAACATCAGATCCTCTTTATAATTTTGAACTGCATGATGGTCAGCGCTTGTTGATTTCATATCAGGTAACAAATCGACCGAGCATTTGCATGGTAGGTCCAACTATAAAAGTGACTTGCATTACGGAAGTGGCTACTCAGAATAATGAATAGGTGCTTATTCATTCACACCTTAACCTTGATAAGACCTTAGTTTTGAGGAATCGGTGGCGGGCCATCAGGTATGTATGCCTTGTAAACATGACCACCCTTGCGCTGATTGAACTCAGCACGAATATCTTGCCTTAATTTTTCGTTCTCAAAAAGATCAACCATGGTCATCGCCATTGCTTTGGAAGCGTACAACATTCCTTTATGGCCAATCGACATACCTGCACAGGCAACTACAGCCCACGAGTGCCACGGAATATCCGCAGGTGCTGTCGTTACAACCAATCCTACTTCAGGTACAATCCAGCTTATATCGCCCACATCAGAGGACCCTCCGGGCGGATCCGCTTTTGTTGGTTTTAACGGATTGATGGTTGATGTAAACCCAAAATTTTTAATGCTTGCATTTGTCTGAAGTTCTTTAGCAAAAGCCTGTTCTTCAGCAGTGTAGATGATGGGGCCAAGTTGTTCCAGATTTTTCTGCATGGCTTCTGCCCCTTTTAAATTTATGAGCAATTCATAGTCCCCCGTTTGTATAGTTACTTTTGATTCTGTACCTGACATGAGTGCTGCCCCCTGGGCAATTTCATTTACGCGCTTAAATACTTCATCAACACCTTCACGCTTTGAGTCGCGCACCCACATCCACACTTTTGCATATTCCGGAACCACATTGGGTACTTGTCCACCGTTTTGAATAACATAGTGCATTCGCACACTTGGCTTCACATGCTCTCTCAACATATTTACACCTGTAGTAAAAAGTTCTGCACCATCCACAGCACTGCGTCCGTTCCATGGATCGTAGGCTGCATGAGCTGCTTTGCCTTTAAACTCAACAATAAAATCAATCAGCGCTTGCGAGCTTTGTGTGTTGGCGGCAATCTCAGTATCAGGATGCCAATCTAAACACACATCCAGATCATTAAACAACCCATCGCGGGCCATGTAAATTTTCCCACCTACAGATTCTTCGGCTGGTGTTCCGTAAAAGCGGATGGTGCCTTTTAGTTTTCCCGCTTCGATCAGTTCTTTTATTGCTATTGCTGATGCTAAACTGGCTACTCCAAAAAGATTATGCCCACAACCATGCCCTGCTTCCCCAGGTTCCAGCGCCTCTTTTGTAGGTTGTGATTTCTGCGAAATACCGGGGAGTGCATCATACTCACCCATTATTCCAATAATCGGTTTGCCTGATCCAAATTCTGCGGTAAAGGCTGTCGGCATGCCCGCTACACTACGTTTCACACGAAAGCCATTGCTTTCCGCGTAGTCTGCCAACGCTTTCGATGATTTATGCTCTTTCAGCGCGGTTTCAGCATAGGCCCAGATTGCATCACTGAGTTTCGT
>JAKEEN010000199.1 GCA_022616575.1 Flammeovirgaceae bacterium | reverse complement strand
GTTGATGTCGGGGTAGAGAAAATCATTCGTGAAATTCTCATAAACCCACTGCATTCCATGACCATCCTGATTAAAAGCACCGAGTGCATCGTGTAAAGTAAAGTCCATCACAGAGGGCAGGTGCGAATTAAAGCCTTCTATGGCTCCAATTTTACTGTTCTTTTGCCAATAGGAAATCTGCGCCTGATCATGCATCCATATTTCGCCCACGATGTTAAGGTTTGGATATTCATCCACGATCTTTTTAGTCCATTCGGCAATACCCTTCTTATCATTGTATGAATACGTGTCAACACGAAGGCCATCCAGTTCGGTATATTCAATCCACCAGATGGCGTTTTGCGTCATGTAATGTAGAACCATCGGATTGCTTTGATTCATGTCGGGCATGGTCGTATCGAACCAACCGTTCATACAACCCTCCGCATCTATGCGTGATGAATTGATATCAAACTGGGTTGTCATTGCATAGTTGCTCCGCCTAAAGCCTTTATCACCTTCCGGCCATACATGGATCCAATCTTTTTGAGGTAAATCTTTTATTATCCAATGACTAATGCCCCAGTGATTGGTAACATAGTCCATGATAAGTTTCATTTTCCGTTGGTGCATTTCATTGGCCAGGCGTTTGTAGTCTTCGTTGGTTCCGTAACGGGAATCTATTTTATAGTAGTTGCTTTGCGCATAGCCGTGGTAAGAGTATATAGGCTCATTGTCTTCGAGCAAAGGTGTGCTCCAGATAGCAGTCACTCCTAAATCCTGTAGGTAATCTAAGTGTTTAATAATGCCATCGATATCACCTCCATGTCTTCCATCTGGATTGGTTCGATTACTTTTTTCACCACTCACAGGATCATCATTTTTCGGATTTCCATTGGCAAACCGATCGGGCATGATCAGGTAGATGACATCAGAACTAGTAAAGCCCTTGTATTCCGTGGCCGCCTTTTTTCGCTCCTTCAATTCGTAGTTAATTACTTTTTTCTTTTTTCCATATTGGAAAGTAATTGGAAATGTTCCGGGCCTGGCGGAGGTTATATTCAGATAAACAAATTGATAATTTGGATTCTCTGTCTTTTCAATTTTTGTAATTGAAACTCCCGGATAATTTAATGAGACGGTTGATGTTGAAATATTTTTTCCGTAGACAAGAAGCTGTAGCTCTGTATTTTTCATCCCCGTCCACCAAAACGGTGGTTCAATCTTTTGAATGTCAGGTACCTGGGCATTTGAAGTATAAAGAACAACAACAAACAGAAAGGAGAGACAATGTTTAATCATGTTAATTTTTCTTTAGTGATGGCAGTTTCAATACTAAACAATCTTGGCAGCAGATTTGTATATTCGTTTTAAAATTAAATAAACATATGTTTCGAAGGGTAATATTATTTTTTATTGCAGGCATTCTTGTTTTCGGATGTGCCAAGGTAGCTGTAACCGGCCGATCTCAACTGAGTCTGGTTTCGAATTCTGAAATAATTCCGATGGCCGCCCAGCAATATCAGGAGGTTTTGAAGAAGGGACCTATTTCAACGGATCAGGAGCAAACAGCCCTTGTGAAAAGAGTGGGGGGGCGAATTCAAAAAGCAGTTGAACAATATATGGCCCAGCAAGGTGCCTCTTCTCAGCTGGAAGGCTTTGCGTGGGAATTTAATTTAATTGATGACCCAAAAACTGTTAATGCCTGGTGTATGCCTGGTGGTAAGGTAGCTTTTTATACGGCCATCATGCCGATTTGCAAAGATGAAAATGGTGTGGCGGTTGTGATGGGACATGAAGTAGCCCATGCGATTGCCAATCATGGGCGCGAACGCATGAGTCAGGGATTACTCCAGCAATTCGGGTTAAGTACGTTAGGCGCAGCTATGGGGCAAAACCCGAGTATGACACAAGCATTATTTGCACAAGCAGTAGGGTACGGTTCTCAACTTGGGATGCTAAGTTTCTCGAGGAAGCACGAATCAGAAGCAGATAAAATCGGTTTGATCTTTATGGCCATGGCTGGGTACGATCCTAACGAAGCACCCAAATTCTGGGAACGTATGTCGGCCGGAAGTGGAGGGCAAAAACCACCGGAGTGGCTTTCAACACACCCTTCTGATGAAACTCGCATAAGCGACCTGCAAGCTGCCATGCCTGAAGCGATGAAATACTATAAGAAGTGAGTTGATGTGCTGATTCGGTGATGTGTTAATGAGCTAATGTGTTGATGCGTTGATTCGGTGATGTGTTGATGTACCTTCAGTACCCAACCACCGAATCACCGAATTAACGAATCACCGAATTGACAAATTAACAAATCAGCGAACTACCGAATCAGCTTTGTCGGTGTGAAGGCCACACTCCTTGGCTGAGGCTTCCCACCACCAGCGTCCTGCGCGAATATCTTCACCGGGATGTATGGCACGCGTACAAGGCGCACAACCTATGCTTGGAAATCCTTTTTTATGAAGCGCGTTGACAGGAACATTATTTTCTTTGATAAAAGCTTCCACCATCTCTAGGCTCCAATGGAGTAGGGGGTTGTACTTAATGATCTTGAATTGATCATCCCATTCAACCAGTTCCATTTCACTTCTATTTTTACTTTGATCAGCCCGAAGTCCGGTGATCCATACCTTAGTGTTTGACAAAGCCCGTTTCAGGGGTTCAATTTTCCTGATGTGGCAGCACTCTTTACGGTTTTCAACCGACTCATAAAAGCTGTTAGTACCTTTTTCATTCACCAGTCTTTCAACAGCTCCAGTATTTGGAAAATACGATTGAATGCGAATGTTATACTTCTTTTGAGTGAGATCGATCAAGTCATAGGTTTCCTGAAAAAGCCTGCCGGTGTCGAGGGTGAAAATATCGATATTCATTTGTTGCCGGCCAATCCAATGGGTAATCAGTTGATCTTCCATGCCCATAGAAGTTGAGAACCGGGCATCTCGACCGATTTGTTCGCTAATCCAAAGTAACCCGGCTAAGGCATCGCGATGGTTTAATTCACTTTTGATGTCCTGGAAAGTCATAGTCAGAAGTTCAGTACTAAGCTTAAATTTTTCAAAAATATTTAAAATCTATAGAATAAGTAGAGTTTATGAGAATTATTTCCATGCAAACGATTTTTAGCCGTGTAAGGTTGCTTTCAACCGGATGTAAAACTGGTGTTAGGGAATCTTAAAATACCGCCAGATGAAGATCAATAAAGAAGTGTGACGATTATGGCTATATATAAATTATCGATTTTTAAGAGCACTAAGTTTAATCTCGGTGAGTTTCCTTTTTGTGTCTTGCGGGAAATCGCCATTCATCATCCAGTCGTAGTAGGAGGGCTCATCAGCGAAGACTTTCAGAACGGGTTTGCTTTTATGCTTTCCGAAGTTAAAGATTACTTCTCCTTTTTGGTTGCGGGTCATTCGCCCGGCAAGGTCAACTAAATCGGTAGCAGTAAGTTTATTCAGCACATCCATATCATTTCCGATGCATCCAACTTTGCGTCCCAGTCCGTCTGTCACATCTTTACCGTTATACCTCTCTACCTGGGCAAGCAGGACTTCCATCGCTGCCTGAGTATCAGCCTCTGCGGTGTGAGAATCGGCCATCTCTTTTTGCATGTAGAATTGATAAGCGGCTGAGAGTGTTCGTTTCTCCATCAGGTGGAAAATTTTCTGGGCATCAATGATCTTCTTGCGACTGTAATCAAAGTCGATGCCTGCCCGTAAAAATTCCTCAACCAGTATCGGAATATCAAACTTGATAATATTGAAGCCGGCCAGGTCTGCGCCTTCCAGAAACTTGGCGTACTCTTTAGCTACTTCTTTAAAGCCCGGTTTGTCGTTAACATCTTCATCCCTTATTCCATGAATGGCTGACGACTCTGCCGGAATTGGAATACCTGGATTCAGAATATTTGATTTCTTTATCTGCTCACCGTTGGGCATCACCTTTATAACAGCGATTTCAATAATTCTGTCTTGCGTAATATTGATTCCTGTGGTTTCAAGATCAAAAAAACAAAGCGCGTTGCGCAGGTTTAACTTCATAAAGAATTGAAATGGATTATCCGATGATTTTATCAGCAAGCAGCTTTACATCTATGCCTCCGAAATTTCCGGAACTCATGAAGAGCAGGTTTTTGTCTTTCCAGGTTTGCTGCTTCAGGAACTCCTGCATTTGCTGTGCGTTATTAAATATTTTTATCGAAGAATTTCCAAAAGCTGATTTAACATCTGCCTCTGTAATGGGTGCCAGGTTTTTAGCACTTACTTTTTCAGGATTGAAGTAAACTACCGGAATCTGAACACCTTT
>JAKEEN010000198.1 GCA_022616575.1 Flammeovirgaceae bacterium | reverse complement strand
TCACGCAATTGAATAACCTGTGTTTTTAAGGTGAGGTTCAGGTCAATGAATCCATCTTCAATGGTGATCTTTCTTTCAACAGATTCATACCCTACGTATTGAAATATAAAATCGTAGGTACCCGCCTTTAGCGAAATTTCATAATAGCCTTGTTCGTTGGTGGTGGTACCCGAGCCTGTCTGCTTTACATATATGGTGGCGTAAGAAAGCACATTGCCATCATCGCCTTTTAAATAGCCACGAATGCCTGAGGCTTGTGCATTGACACTTAGATATAAGAATAGTGAAAGACAAAAGAGGGGTCTCATGTTTCGATCAGCGTATGTATCAGGATTGTTTTACCAATCAGAGGTAGAATTTTTTTAACCGGATCAATTCTTCCACAGCATCCGGCACAAGGTAACGAATCGATCGATTGTTTCTTATGCAATTGCGGATGAAGGTGGCTGAAATATCAATCTTCGGTGCGTCTACCATGCGAACGTTAGGGTGACGAACAAGTTCTGATTTTGTTACATCCGGTCGGGGATAAACATATAGTCCGTAGTTCTCCAATATCTGGGTATGGTTTTTCCAGTTGACAAATTTTTCGAGATTGTCTTCGCCCACAATAACCTTAAATTCTTTGTCAGGATTTTTTTCTGAAAGGTGAACCAGTGTATGGATGGTGTAACTGGGTTTTGGCAAGTGAAATTCAATATCAGTAACTTCAAACTTAAAATTATCGGCTATTGCAGCTTGCACCATATCATAACGATCAAATTCATGCAAGAGCGATTTACTAGGCTTAAAGGGATTATGTGGAGATACCACAAACCAAATCTTTTTCAAATCGGTAGTTTCGGCCATGATGTTGGCAATGATCAAATGCCCCATGTGAATAGGGTTGAACGAGCCAAAGAAGAGACCGATTTTCACCTGGTAAATGAGTTGATAAATTCACCTGGAGTAAGTACCGGGAGTAGCGAATGCTGGAAATCCTTTTTATCACGACTGATAATTGCTTCAATATTGTTCACTTCCAACGCTGAAAAATACTGTAATCCATCTTCATAATCCTTAAACTTCGAATTATTCACAGCAACAAAGTGCTCTTGTTTTAAATCAATTACCTTAGAAATTTTCAAAAGTGAATCAATTATTAGGGCTGGATTCTTTTTTACGCGCTGGGCGTGATATGCTATGTTGGCGAGTGACAGTGCGGACAGGTAAAAGTCTACCTGACCCTCATCACATAACTCAAATAATTTTACTGCATGCTTAGAAAATGGCCCTCGGTCAAAAAAGAAATCAAAAATGATATTGGTATCTAAAAATAAACGGGGCACCATCATAATTTATACTTCTCTTTCAGATATTGATATTTCGCCTGATCATAGTCAAAATCATGCGGCACCTTGCCAAGTATGCCCTTCAACTCCATAATTGAAAAATCCTTGGGCTTTTTTACAGGTTTAGAAACTTTAACTAAATATTCTTCAACTATTCTGGAAAGGCTTACACCTCTTTTTCGGGAATATCTTTTAGCTGATTCTATTACTTTGGAATTAATGCTCAATGTTAACTTGGTCGTCATACGTACAAATTTAACTTATACGTAAAACTACAAAACGATCAGGTAAGTTTCAATGAGGTGTCTTAAACGTATTGTAAAGCCTTTGGGCTTCAGGTAAGGATTTCGAGAGATCATCGTTTTCAAGCACTACATCAAATTGATCTTGAAAAGTCATTTCAAATTTTGCTTTAAACAACCTGCGCGAGAGACTTTCTTCAGATTCTGTGCCTCTGTCTTTGAGGCGTTTTTTGAGCGTTTCAATGGAATTTACTTTTACAAAAACCGCGAGTGCTTTATCGCCAAAATATTTTTTTAAGCTTAACCCGCCCTTCACATCCACATCGAAGATTACATTTTTTCCCTGGTTCCAAAGGCGGTCTATTTCAGATTTTAGAGTACCGTAAAAATTTCCTTCGTAGACTTCTTCCCACTCTACAAATTCGTTGTTATCAATTTTTCTTTTGAAATCTTCGGGGGTTAGAAAATAATAATCCTTACCATTTTCTTCGGTACGGCCGCGCTTATCGCGAGTGGAAGCAGAAATTGAAAATCCCAAATCAGGATTATTGTCAAGCAAGTGTTTTACTATGGTGGTTTTTCCAGAGCCGGAGGGAGCAGAGAAAATAATAGCCTTCCCTCCCATTTACATTATTGTATTTTGATCGATAGCACTTTTTATTTTCTCAACAAGGTCGCTGGGTGCTTTGCCTGTGCATTTGGACTTAAGCATTTCCTTTAATGCAACCTCCAAATGGTATTCCTGATAGCAGGGAAGACATTCATTTAAGTGATGCTCGATGAAGTGCTGGCGCTCAGCATCGGTAGCTTCGCCATCCATAATTCGCTGAAGCAATTGCATACACTGTTGCTTCTCGGGGCAATCTGTTTTCATTTTACTCTTATCAGGCTCTTCCATAGGCTCAGGAGTTATTGTAACCCATTGATTTGGCGTAGTTGGCCAGTTTTTCTTTCAATAAATTTCTGGCCCTGTGCAATCTGCTTCGCACTGTGCCAATTGGTATATCAAGTATCGTGGCCATCTCGTCATATTTAAAGTCTTCGAGATCGGCCAGAATGATGACCGTTTTAAAATCTACATCCAATGAGTTGAGCGCGTTTGAAATCTCGTCACCGATCATGTCTTTTAGCGCCTCCACACGCAGATCGGGCGTTATCTGGCGGTCAACATCGTCTGAGTTATAATAACTTTCAACCTCCTGATAATCTACCTTCGAAGGTTCTTTGCTCTTCTTGCGGTAGTCATTAATAAAACTGTTTTTCAGAATTCGGAACAGCCAAGCCTTGGCATTAGTTCCTTGTTGGAAGGAATCAATAAACCGATAGGCCTTTAGGTAAGTGTCTTGCACCAAGTCTTTGGCATCATCCGCGTCAAGCGTAAGTCTATAAGCAAAGTTGTGCATGGAGTTTACGTGAGGCATAAACTCCTGGTGAAAGATGCGATCTTTCTCTCCCTGACTGTATTGATTACGTGGCGCTTCGTCCATGGGGCGCTAAAATAAAGAATAACGTTCAAATTATGCTTGTGGCAGCTTTTTAATACGAGTTTTTAAGAATAAGTTTTTCTTAGATTTGAGCCAAAAGAATTATGCCCCAGTGCCCGATTTGTAAAAGTGAGGCAGTTGCCGAAACAATTCATTCCCGAGAAATGATGTTTGGCATGAAAGACCCATTTGATTATGCTAAATGTGGAGCGTGTGAGTGTCTTTATCTGCTTAATTATCCCACCGATTTTTCAAAATACTATCCCTCAGATTCTTATTACTCATTAAAGGGGGATACCCAATGGGTACCTCAGTCAACTAATGACAGAGTTAGGCAAATTCGATTT
>JAKEEN010000197.1 GCA_022616575.1 Flammeovirgaceae bacterium | reverse complement strand
GGCTTTGTTTCAACAGGAGGAGTTACCACAGGTTTTGTTTGATTTTTCGCTAACGCTTCAGCTTGTTGCTTTTTAATTAATTCCTCCTGCTGCTTTTTTGCCAGGGCTTGTTCTTCCTGTAATTTTCTGGTCGCTGCCTCTTCCTGCTGTTTTTTCGCTAGTGCCAATGTCTTCTCCTCTTCCTGCTTTTTCTTTGCCAGTTCTTCCTGCTGTTTCTTTTTAGCAAGTTCTTCCTGTTTTCTTCGCTCAGCTATTTGCTCGCTGGCCGATTTACCTGTTTTCTTTTTTTCCTTTTCTTTGACCGTGTTCACAAATGAGTACTGGGGAGTATTTTTCTTTCGGGGACCAAAGAGGTAACTCAGGTTTATTTCATACGTGGGACTATTCAACTCATTTGCCCCGCTGTTACTCAGTGAGTATGAACCTCCGATGGCGAAGAAATGAGACGCTTTAATCCCGGCCAAAGCCGAGAGACCGAAATCCTGTTTCATTGATCCACCCAACCAAAGAACATGATTCAGATGTAGCACTCCGGCAACTTCATATTGTCCGGGCAAATCAGCACTCATACGATAAATCACATAAGGTTCAAATACATGCTTGTCCTTAGCAAAATAAAAACGATTGCTGGCATGAATGATCAGTGACTGAAAGGGTTTCACTTCGGCTACTTCAAATGATTGAGTACTTATATAGGAAGGTGAAAAAATATTAGGCATGGATGCACCCAAGTGAAATGACTTTAGGTGAATAGAAAGTCCGGCATTCCCTATTAATGTCATGTGTTTACTGGCCAATTCTGCCAGGGCGGGGTCATTGATATTTTCAATGGCTTCTACATCTGCACCCGTAGAAGAAGCTCCGGCAGAAAGGCCAAACCTTATGAACTTGTGATTATCGATGGAGACTGTGTACCCAACTGTTAACTGAAACGAAGTGCTATTCAGAATACCGCGCGTGTCATTCGCAATATTTAAGCCGCCATTCAAGCCGGCAGTAAGCGGGCCATGAATACTGAAGCTACCTATTGATGGCCCCCCCTCGATAGAAGCCCACTGCTTTCGATAGGCGAGGTAGGCTGCTTTCCTGCCATCAATGCCTGCGTACGATGGGTTTAACAAATATGGATTTATAAAAAATTGGGTAAAACCAGTCACGTCCTGTGCCAAACCAATAGCCGGGAGGAGATAAAACAAACAAAACAGACGCTTCTGAAAGGTCATCTCAAAAATTTAAACCCTGAATTTAAAAAATATTGTACTCTTGAATAACTGATATTCTCTGCGAGTAGTATAAATAGGGTTATGATACACGAGCCTAAACGGTTAAATTTCTGTAATTTACCAATTAATTTGATCACCTGCGAATGATTTTACGCAGCTATTGCCGCAAAGCAGTCATAATAACACCCCTGTCGATAAGTGTACTTATACTTATTTCTATACCCGCTTACTCGCAAAAGTTTTCGTTAGGCGCCAAAGGTGGTGCACTTGTTTCCTGGACACATTATCCAGACAAAGACCATCGCGCTATGTACGATACGAAAGGTAAGGTTGGTTTTTTTGCAGCCGGGCTTATCAACTTCCCATTAAAGAATGACTACTCATGCCAGATTGAGGGTGGATTTTCACAGCGAGGCAGAAAGGTTGAATATGATTTTGATGCATCCACTAACAGTTTTACCTCAGTGAACAATGCCACTTATTTATATTATGATGCGGCACTGCTTCTCAGGCGTTCATTTAAAATGCATGTACTTAAAAATGTTCCTACTAATTGGTTCGTAAACATTGGCCCACACATCAGCCGATGGATTAGTGGCAAGGGAAAGTATGGGAATGTAGAATATCCATCACAATCGTATAGAATAGTTTTTGACCAAAGTCGAGACCCTGCAAGCCTGGGTTCGATCATGTATCTCAACGATGTAAACCGCTGGTTATTTGCACTTGATATTGGGGTGGGCTTTGACGCTCCCTTTTCAAAAACGCAGCACATTGCCGCTGAGCTTCGGTTCTCCTCTGGTCACACATTTTTTGGAAATGAACTAAGCGCCAACGTAGGCGGCACCGCCAATTTTAATGACAAAAATTTGAAGGCCAATGAAAAAATACTCAGCCTGAGTGTTGCCTATACATTCGACTTTGACATTCAGAAATCCAGGACCGGCCATAGCACAAAAGATAAAGATGTGAAACGAAAACCGGTGAGAAGAAAGCGTTAATCGTTAATCGTTAATCGTTAATCGTAAAAACGTTAATTCGTTAATTTGGTATTCGTTAATGGACATTTTGCATCGACACATTCAGATCATCATCGAATCAGTACATCAGCTCATCATCGAATCAGCACATCAGCACATCACAGAATCATCCCGTCTCGCATCTCCACTACCCTATCGGCCATTCGGGCAAAGTCTTTATTATGGGTTACGATTATAAAAGTGTGGCCTAACTTTGAACGCAAATCAAAGAATAACCGGTGGAGGTCATTGGCATTATCAGAGTCCAGGTTACCGCTGGGTTCGTCTGCTAAAATCAATGCCGGATTATTGATCAGGGCCCGCGCTACTGCGGTGCGTTGTTGCTCCCCTCCAGAAAGTTCAGAGGGCTTGTGATGCATACGTTGGTCAAGCTTAAGCATGGTAAGCAATTCTTCCGCACGTTGTTTCAACACTGAATTACTTCTTCGCCCTATCAGGCCAGGGATCATTACGTTTTCCAGGGCTGTAAACTCGGGCAACAGGTTATGAAACTGAAACACAAACCCGATGGCATTGTTTCTAAACGTTGCCAATTCTTTTGAGGATTTCAAAAATACATTTTCATGATTAAATGAAAGTTCACCCTGATCGGGTTTGTCTAATGTTCCAATGATGTGTAATAATGTACTCTTGCCTGCACCCGAAGGCCCGATGATGGCTACTACTTCCGATTGATTTACAGTAAGGTCAATCCCTTTCAGCACCTGCAGGTGGCCGTAGCTTTTCTTTATATTAACTGCCCTTACCATGAGACTTTGTATTAACGGTCAAATAAAGTAGTTTCGCTTCAAATTCCAATTCCATGAACATTCACGAATATCAAGGCAAAGAGATTTTAAAAAAATATGGTGTCGCT
>JAKEEN010000196.1 GCA_022616575.1 Flammeovirgaceae bacterium | reverse complement strand
GTGATTGAATGCCCCAAGGTGAAAGCCGTAACCAAAATGAGCACACGCTTCCAATCTTTGATCAGGTACACTGCACATAAAGCCACCACGAATAAGATGTGATCATAGCCATTTTTATAATCCAGAATATGGTCTTTGCCAAGGCCGAAGTACAGTTCAAATTCGCTCATGGATTTCTATGAAATGAAACCTGCAAGTATAAGGGAATTAATTCAGTATTGTCAGCCGCTGATGGAAATTGTCACAACCGTTGATTAAAATGATTTCACTGATTTTATTGTTAAAATGTTGAACTTTGCTGGTTGATACGAACTAAAAATGATTGACGAGCAATACAAATACTCTTCTATAACTGAAAAAATAATTGGTTGTTCTATGAAAGTCCATAGTGCTTTGGGTAATGGTTTTCAGGAAGTCATTTACCAAAGAAGTCTGGCGGTTGAATTAGAGAAGCAAAATCTTGCCTATGCACGTGAAGTTGAGATGCCAATTTTCTACGAAGGGGTGGATGTTGGAACTCGAAGGGTTGACTTTCTGATTGATGAAAAGATACTGGTGGAAATAAAAGCGGTGGCTCAGCTTGAAAATGTCCATTTGGCACAGGCATTGAATTATCTTGAAGCATTTAAATTGGAGATTGGACTTCTCATTAACTTTGGAGCTACTAAAATACAATTTAGAAGACTTACAAACGAGCGAAAACTCAAATCATGACCATCATTATATCATTTACATCAGCGGTTCTGACTTCATTGGTTCTGGCTTTCCATCCCATCCATGTCTCCGTAACTGAAATAGAATTTGATGAGAAAGACAGGAGGCTTGAAATTATGATGCGCATTTTTATTGATGATTTAAATGATGCCATTAAGAATTCGAAGAAGATCGAGTCATTAGATATTCTTGAGCCCGGCACTGGACTCACCACCGATCAGCTTGTTGGTGAATATGTGCTGAAACATTTTGCCATAAAAGTGGACAACAAACTTCAAAAGACTAGCTACCTGGGCTCGGAGAAGGAAGACAACGCCTTGATCTGTTATATTGAAGTGAGCAACATCAAAAAAATGAAAACCATCGAGGTAACAAACGACATTATTACCGAACTGTATGATGATCAGTCAAACCTCGTTCATGTAACCGTACGTGGAAAAGTGAAAAGCCTTCGCCTCATGAAATCCACCCCCTCGGATAAGCTTACTTTTGAAGCGAAATGAAATTACTTTTTAAAGTTATTTGTCAGTCTGAGCGCCTGCCTGCCGGACAGGCAGGGAGTCGAAGACTGTCTTTGGGGTTTTTTCTTAACCTTTCATTATTTCTGTTTGTTATTTCTTGTTCCCCAGAATACGAAGAATGCGTCATCAAACCAGAGGCATCGAAAATTCAGGTTGACTATGTTGCGCTCACAGATTCTATTGCAAGCATTTCAACAAAACAAGAATTGGTAGATCTGCTTTCACGCTATCCGGTAGTCCGCGATGTATTTTTGAGAAGATCCGAATATCCAGGCGACTCGGTTTTCATCAATGAGTTATTCAGGCGATTTACAAATCCGTATTTCGACACCCTCGTTCAGGAATCGAAGCGGGTCTTTGCCAATGAGTCGATGTTAAAGGCAGAGTTTGATGAAGCTTTTACAAACCTGAAGTTTTACTATCCTGATTTTAAACCGCCAAAAATTCAAACACTTGTTACGGGCCTTGATAATGATTTATTGGTAACTGACTCACTCATTATTGTGGGTATTGATTATTATCTCGGCCCAGGGGCCAGGTTCAGACCCAAGATGTATGACTATCTGTTGAGGCAGTATGAAAAAGAAACAATAGTACCCTCATGCATGTTGATTTATGGAATCAGCAGTCGGTTTAACAAAACTAATATGGAAGACAAAACGGTTTTAGCCGATATGGTTGCTTATGGTAAAGCCTTTTATTTTGCCAAGCATATGCAACCCTGCAAACCTGATAGTGTTCTCGCGTGGTATTCTGCCGAAGAAATTAATGGTGCGCGTGAAAATGAAAACCTGATTTGGTTTCGATTGGTTGAAGACCAGGTGTTGTATTCAACCAGTAAAACAGTGAAGCAAAAATTTTTAGAGGAACGGCCTAAGACGTTAGAGGTGGGTGACAAATGCCCGGGGCGAATTGCCCAGTGGACAGGCTGGCAAATTGTGAATAGTTACATGAATGCCCACCCCGCCACGTCCCTGCCTGACTTGATGGTGCAAAGCAGTGCTGATCGACTTTTTAAAGAATCCAAGTACAAGCCGCAGAAATAGTTGTTCGTGCCTGCGGCAGGCAGGCGTTGTCGATTATTCTTTGATCGCAGAACAGTTAGTATCTTGCGGCCTTTCAGAACAACTAAGAACGATCAACCAACAATGAAGAGATGCGTCAAAAAATTGTAGCCGGTAATTGGAAGATGAATAAAACGCTTGAGGAAGCTCAGGCTCTCACAGCTGAACTAATCGGCATGATCAGCGATGAAGTGAAGGGAGAGGTAAGGGTGATTCTCTGCCCGACATTTCAATATCTTCACACCATTCACAATCAACTGGGAAATACCAAGCGCATTTTAGTAGGTGCCCAGAATTGCAGTGAACATGAATCAGGAGCATTCACGGGGGAGGTTTCTGCGCTTATGTTAAAGTCCATGAGTATTCCTTACGTGATTCTTGGCCACAGCGAGCGAAGACAATATTTCGGTGAGAATGGAAAATTGCTGACCAAAAAAATAGATATCGCACTAAAGCACGGGCTTACACCGATTTTTTGCTGCGGTGAGCCCCTGGAGGTACGTGAGAAAAACCAACATGAGCAACTTGTAAAGCAACAAGTGGAAGAAAGTCTTTTTCATCTCGATGCCGAGTCCTTGAAAAAAATTGTAATTGCTTACGAACCTGTGTGGGCGATTGGTACCGGTAAGACCGCCACATCCCAGCAAGCACAAGACATGCATGCTGTTATTCGCACCCATATTGCATCTAAATATGGCAATGGGGTAGCATCAGAAATTTCAATTCTCTATGGAGGAAGCATCAATGCCGCTAACTCAAAAGAACTATTCTCTCAACAAGATGTAGATGGAGGCCTTGTAGGCGGAGCCTCGTTGAAGTCGAGAGAGTTTACGGAGATTGTAAAATCTATTTAGAGCGATACTTAGTGTACATAATTAAAAACCCGGGATCTATCCGGGTTCTTTGTATCGTGCAACTATAGCTTGTGTCTAGAAAGGATACTCACCTTTCTCAATCACATAATTAGCCACTTTCCTTCTTGCTTCTTTCAAGTTATACGGATCGATTTTGGTAAATCTCTTCAGTCCCATTAACATAAGTCTTAATTCATCACCCTCTGCAAAAGAAGTAATGGCGCTCTTGCCGGCTACCGCTGCTTTCTCCATGGCTCCATGTAAATAAATCAAGGCCATTTCCTTTTGTATCTCACAAGCCTTTTCTCCTCTCAGGCCAATGAGCTTTTCAACCCGAAGAAGTGTTGATTCGGCTACATATCCTTCAATCATCATATCGGCCAGGTTCATGAGCACTTCCTGTTCATCACTTAGCTTCATCATAAACTTTTGTACGGCAGCTCCGGCTACCATTAACCCTGCTTTTTTCAAATTCGCCAAGGCTCTTTTCTCCTTCACAAAAACCCCATCTTCCTCAGTCGCACCAAAATCAGGGATCGACATCAACTCTTTTTGAACCGCCATGGCTGGTGTCATCAGATCAAGCGTTCCTTTCATGGCACGCTTCATCAGCATATCAATTGTAAGGAGTCGATTAATTTCGTTGGTACCTTCAAAAATCCTGTTGATGCGTGCATCGCGATAGGCTCGATCCATCGGCCCCTCCGCTGAGAAACCCATGCCACCATAAATCTGCACACCCTCATCAACAGAAAAGTCTAACACTTCAGAGCCGTGCACTTTTAGAATCGCGCATTCAATAGCAAATTCTTCAAGGGCCTTCAACCTTGCTTTCGC
>JAKEEN010000195.1 GCA_022616575.1 Flammeovirgaceae bacterium | reverse complement strand
GTCTACTGCAAAGGCCACTTTATAATTTTTCATAATGGTAAGGTCTTCGTCATGAAGGATCGGGAAACTTGCTTTCGATTTTTCAACAGTCTTAGAAATGTTTTCCTGAATTTCAGGTGTCACAGCCACCACGGTTGCGCCCTTCGAAGTGATGATGGATAATGAATCTTCGAGCGCGCTCAAATACCGGTTGCAATACGGACACCACTGGCCCCGGTAAAACACAAGCACTACCGGGCCTTTTGATAAAAGTGATTTCAATTCAACGGGTTTTCCGTTTTGATCGATGGCTTTAAAGTCGGGCGCCTGATCCTGCAGGGGCAAACCAGTAGGCTTTTCTTGTGAAAAGGAATACAAATTGCAGATTGTCAGCAGAAAGATGATGGTGTATTTCATTCTATTTTTTTTCTCGAAAGTAAGTCCGTCTGCGTTTAGTAAAATGTCGTTCAAATTGCAAACAAGCTTACCGATTCATTCAGTTGTTCGCATTTGCTTTAATCGAAAGACGCGAAGACGCTAAGGAAAAATCCTTGCGCCTTCGCAGCTTGGTAGTTTATTAGAACAGAATTATTTTCCAGGCATTTTGCCCCCGGTCAGTAACCTGATTTTATACAACCCGGCTGATGCTGCGATGAACAGCGTGTGACCGTCTTCGCCCCAAGCCATGTTCGCTGCATGCTCCGGTGTTTTGATCCTGCCTAAGTATTTTCCTTCCGCAGAAATAATCCAGATACCATCGGGACCGGAACAAAATACATTGCCCAGTGTATCAGTTTTCAGTCCATCGAGCGCATCTTCACCATCGGTTTTATTCATATCGAAAAATATGATGCCATTACTGAGTGAACCATCTTTAGCAACTTCATATCGCATAATTACTTTCGTGTTATGAATGTCTGTAATATCCCAATTGCTCACATATAAATATTTCTCATCCGGTGAGAAAGCAATACCATTGGGTCCTTTCAAATCGGTAGTCAGTAATTTTGCCTGTCCATTCACCACTGCGTACACTCCTGAGTGGGGAGTTTCTTTGCGAGAATCATTAAATGCTTTCGGCAATCCATACGGAGGATCCGTAAAGAATAACATTCCATCAGAACGATATACCAAATCATTGGGGCTGTTTAATTTTTTGCCCTGATAATTATCGGCAAGAACAGTAACCGGTCCTTTCTTCTCTATTCTGACTACTCTTCTGTCTCCATGTTGGCAAACTGTAAGTCGGCCTTCCTTATCAAATGTTAATCCGTTAGAACCAGGCTGATGATACTCACCAATATTGATTCCTGCATACCCGCTTTTGGTTCGATAGATTTCTACATTTCCATTTTCAGGCTTGTAAGAATAAATGACATTGGTGTTGGGGTCAGAGAAAACTAAATACCCATCCGGATGCCATACCGGGCCTTCAGTAAATTGAAATCCCATTGCCAGTTTTTCGAGCTTTGTTCCCGGAATAATAATTTTATCAAGGGATGCATCAATTTTTACTACTTCACCTACATTTTGCCAATCCGGATTTTTCGGAAATGATTGATAGAAATCCAATGTTGCTGATCGCACCCAAATATAATTTTCAGGTAAGTCGGAAACGGGGGCGTTCATACCCAACACAGCCAGTTGAAACACTTGCCCCGGTTTGACCTTGCCTATGATGATCCGGTTGCGCGCATTCCAACCCTTCACTACACCCCCGCCCGACTGTCCGTTTGATTTCTTCAGTACTCCATCCACAAAAATTTCCGCATAGTCATCAACGACAATCTCAAAAACAACCGTTGAACCTTCGGTAGAAAAATTTTCTAATTTTTCCGGAATCGTAATGCTAATCCGATACCAGTTAAACGAAAGCAATCCCGTCCCTCTTCTTTCTTCCAGCGTGGTGGGATCCATTTTTTTCCATTGGCTGTCATCAAAATTTTTAGCGCCAGCTTTAGGGGCAATGTCATGTGTTTTAATAGTTCTCCCAGTTGGATATAATGCCAACTTATCATCCGCAGACGGACCCGGTGCTTTGAAATCTTTATCGATGATTTGTGCATCACTATATCGCCACTCGCCTTTCACCAGGGCAACACCTTCTTTGGTTCTTAAATTAACCACTGCATTGGCTTGGCCCATGGCCAATTCAACCGACTCTTGTGCTATGGATGCAAACGAAAGGAAAAGAAAGCCTGCCAGAGCACAGGCTATCCTCAAGCCATGATGGCGAAACAACCCTTGAACGCTTCTCATGACTTAGTCGATTTTAGTTTTTGACCCCGCTTCCGCTATTTCCACATCCTGCTGAGAGCTGGCAGCACCACTCACACCGATAGCTCCAACGACTTCGTTATTTACGATAATGGGAACACCACCTTCAAGCATTACATAGCCAACAGTAATTAAAGGTGTGCGACCTCCTTTGATAGCATTTTCCATTTTCTGCGAGGGTTGTTCAAACATGGCAGCTGTATGCGCCTTTTCATATGCCACCATCGCTGAGCCGGCAAACGTAGTCTCAGGCCTGTCGAGGTATAACAGATTTCCGCCTTTATCAACTATGGCAATCGATGGACCGCCATGCGGGGCATTGACGCTCTGCGCATACTTGCGGGCTTCGTTCACAATTTTTTTTGCTGACTCCAGCGTGAGTGATTTTGTTGTAGCGATCTGTGCCTGCACTACACTGAATGAACTACATAAAACAATTAATAATAATTTTTTCATAATATTAGATTTTCGTTATTCGTTGTCGGTTGTTCGTTGTTGGTTGATGCTTGAGGATAGTCGGAAGTCGAGTTGTCAATTGTTCTGACGGACAACTAACAACGGTCAACTAACAACCAATTACTTCGCGGGTTTATCAAACTTAACTTTCTGGCCGGCCTTTTTCTTTTCTACACCGGGCCATTTGGTATCTGCCTTTACGATGTTGTTCTGAACGTCTTTGTAAAAAAGATCATACGCCTCTTTTGTATGCTGAAGCATGAGGCGGCCTCCTTCAATCGAAAAAATTTCCGGATTAACAGGTCGCACTTTGCCAAGACTCATGGCATAGGCGCAAAAGCCTCCATATTGGGGCAGGTATTGACGGGGGTTGTTGCGAAATAATTCCTGGTGCTCTTTGGAAGTAAACAAATACTTTGCTCCGTGAAACCACTCCGTAAATTTTACGTCACCTCTCACCGCCTTGTTATCCGAATGATAGGCCACTACATCATATCCCTGGTTTGCCAAACCATTCTCATCGAGGTTGATATAGAAATGTTCGACTCCCTTGATCGGGATTTGCTTACCACCGTTCTTTTCAACTGCAGGCCAATATTTGTAAGCATCTGTTAAAAGTCCGTTTGGATTTTTGTTCCATAGGTCTGAAGCTTTCTGATTGTGCTGGCAAATCAATCGGTCAACTCCTTTATCATCTTTTTGGACTACACAAAAATTCGGATTGATGGGCGACACATGGCCTTGCGATACTGCGTATGCACAAAACCCGCCAAACTGAACTTCATACTTTGAGGGGTTGCTGTCAAACAAAGATTTGTGATCGGAAGAAGTGAAGTAATAAATTAATCCATTGTATTTCGATTGAAATTCTGCTGATCCTGGTGTGGCCTTCTTATCGGTAAAGTACCCTACTGGATCATAGCCGTCAATCACCACACCGTGGTCATCAACATTCAGCAAAGGTTGTTGGGCAAACAAGACCGTGCTGATACTTGAGCATATGATTATCAAACTTAGTTTACTGAATTGCATATCGGTTCCTTTTTGATCCAAAGGAACGGAGCTTGCCAGCACGGGTTTGTCAGGAAAGTTGCTGGATCGGTATTAAAGTAGCTTCGCGGAGTTAGTTTTTTATAAGGCAGCTTTGTGAGTTACTTTCGAATTTGTCTAACCACCGACAATCTTGTTCTTGCTAAATTGCGTACTTTGAAAGTAAAAAGATAATGATCAGAAAACTCCTTTTTCTTCTTTGTTTTACCTCAGTGAATGGTGTGTTTGCCCAGAGGGCTAATAACGATTTTATTGATGGCACCATCGGTTTTGCTGAAAAACAATTTTCGCTGGCCGCTCATTACCACCATCTCTGGAAATTTGGGAAGAAAGAAAAATTGTCGTTGGGCCTCGGTGTAAGAGCCACTTCTTACATTGCAAGTGATCAATACTATATCACAGCCCCCGCTCAGCTTACTTCAGGGAGCACCAGTCCCTTGATTTTTTTTACCGGCATTAAAGAAGAAAATATTGACACCTTTCTGATTGAGTCGCCACAAGTAAATTCACTCAACCTGAGCATTGACATTCAATACAAGATCGCCCCTAAGTTAACCGCAGGTTTTAGTATCGATGCACTTGGTTTTTCTTTTGGTGGAGAAAAACAGGGCACTTACATTCGAGGCTCGTATCAGCAACCGGAAAAAGCCAAGCCCTCATCATTCAATATTTTATTGATCAGCGATAATGATCGCGGAAGTTTGAATTCTGAGATTTTTGCTAAGTATTCCATTAAAGAAAATATTGCTTTAAAACTGGGCGCTCAATTCTTATTTACCGAGTACACAACCAGTTCAAAGGTGCAGCAACTGCCCAGCGAAAATGACCGCTTCCGCAGAAAATCACTTTTACTCGGAGTCGGAGTAGTTTATCAATTAAAGTAATTACCAGGTTATTACATGTTGCTATCATTCATACATTCGTTTGTCATTCTTTTATCGGCTATTAACCAGGAAGTCTATACTCCTTCGGATAAGAATTCGACCATACAGTTCACAATCCGGAATTTTGGTGTCAATACAGAAGGTACCTTTACAGGTTTAAAAGGTAAGGTTCAGTTCAACCCTGATCAGGATGGTAATTTTGCGGAATTGACTGTTGATACTAAAACGGTTAACACCGGCATTAACCTTCGTGATAACCATTTGCGCAAAGAAAAGTATTTCGATGTAACCACCTATCCGCTAATCAAATTCACATCCACAAGCTTGAAGAAAGGAAG
>JAKEEN010000194.1 GCA_022616575.1 Flammeovirgaceae bacterium | reverse complement strand
GCAGACGCGCGCCTTCTCGGAGTATGCGGCCGAATACGCGGTGAAGCACCCCGAGCTGGCGAAGATGGAATTGAACGCATTCCTCAAGAGCTACCAAGAATAACACTCATTCCAATATATAACAGGGCATACCCATGCTGGCCATCGCGCAGCATACCAAAAGTCTCGTTAGAAAATGCTGAGAATGTGGTAAACCCTCCGCAGAGGCCTGTGGCAAAAAAAAGTCTCCACTCTTGGTTAAGCGAGCCTTTCTCACTAAGTCCGAATATCAGCCCAATAACAAAACAGCCGACTACATTTACACCTAAAGTTCCCCATGGAAAAGTGGATAGAAATCTGGCTTGCACACTTTGCGCGAGTAGGTACCGAAGCACGCCTCCAATAAAACTTCCTACACCGATTGTTAGAATTATCTTCATTTCAAAGAGCCGAAGATGAGAGTTGAACTCACGACCTGCTGATTACGAATCAGCTGCTCTACCACTGAGCTACTTCGGCAAAAAAAACGTTAGGATCTAAAATTAGCAAGTGAAAGCTACAGGTAAAAATTTTATCTTGTACCATGCTTTCTAAAAAATGTAAGTACGCCATTCATGCATTAATCTACCTGGCTGAACGCTACCAAAAAGGTCCGGTTCACATTCAGGAGATTTCTGAAAAGCAGCACATCCCCAAAAAATTTCTGGAAGCGATTTTACTGGAACTTAGAAATGCCAAAATCCTCCACAGTAAAAAAGGAAAAGGAGGCGGCTACTACCTTCATAAAAAACCTGAAGAAGTAAACTTAATCGAGATTATCCGGCATATGGATGGCGCCATTGCCATGCTCCCCTGCGTATCCCTTAATTATTATGAACCGTGTGAAGAGTGCAGAAATGAAGAAATCTGTGGCATTCGCGATGCCTTTATACAGGTACGAGACCAGACCCTGAAAATCCTTGAGAAAAGCACGCTATCCCATATTATGAAACGGCAGAAAATTATGGAAAAGTTATAACCTTACCCTCCCCCATCAACACTTCAATATCAATTTTCAACGCTTCGCTTAACTTCTTATGGCTCCTTAATAAAGGAAAAGTAGCTTTCGAAAAAGAAGCACAAAATGAAGTCTCTAAATCAAAAAATTATTCGATTAGCTGACCGTGTTCCTCGTGAACTACTCGAAAACAGTTGGGGACTATTTGTGATCTTGTTGGCATCGGTTGTGATGATTCTCCTTAACGGTTGTACGAACAGTAGCAATACCATCACACCCACCACAAAACCACTAATAGAAGATGTGTATGCGTCAGGATTTATAAAATCCAAAGACGAATATCAATTATTCTCTCAAGCGGAAGGTTATCTCAATCAAAAATTGGTAAACGATGGGGATCAAGTAAAAAAGGAGATCCTCTTTTTATTATCTCATTCTATTTGGCATGTCCATACTGGCTCTATCAGCAAGTTGGGAGTTTTAAGATTTGTCAACCTCTACTTAAATAATAAATATCCCCTGGTGGCCAAAGACCTGCAGTCGATGGTAAAGAAGGTAGAACCTGCTGCTGAGATTATTGAAACAATCGGAAGCGTAGAAAAAGCTAAACAGTGGTTTGCAAAGAATATCCATCCTGAAATGATTCTTTCTGATATTCAACTTTCTGATGGAACCAGCTTTGAAATTTTTGAATCCCTTCACATTCAATGTCCGGTAATTTTTACAACTGCCTATAATGAATTTGCCATCCGGGCCTTCAAACTCAATAGTATCGATTACCTGCTAAAACCCATCGATCGTCTTGAACTAGAGAAAGCCATTCAAAAATATAAATCACTAATCAGCGGGGGCATTCTCTCTGAACAGTTAAAAAACCTGGCGGGTCAATTTAGCAGCACGCCTAAAAAATTTAAAGAGCGCTTTTTATCTCAACACAGAAACACCCTTATCCCGATTGTTGATAAGGATATCGCCTACTTCCACAAAGAAGAACTGATTTTTCTTCATACAGTTAACCATGAAAAATATATCAGTGACCACCAACTATGGATGAACTTGAATCTTTGCTAAACCCTGAGTTGTTCTTTCGCGTTAACCGGCAATATATTATCCATATTCAATCCGTGGACCGTTTAAAAACAACGCATAAGGGTTTAACTGTACAACTTAAACCACCTCATATTCTTGAACTTGACATCAGCCGGGAAAAATCTACAGCTTTTAAAAATTGGTTGGACCGATGACAGCGAAAGATCACTATGCTAATCATCTTTCAACCTTTTACTCTTGGATGGTGGGCGACTTTAAATCAGGTGTGCAAAAGCAAAAAGAGTTTTTCAAGTCACAAGGCATCATTCCCAAAAGATCCGGTACTGCCATTGACCTAGGTGCCGGGAATGGAATCCAAACGGTTGCTCTGGCCGAGCTGGACTTTCACGTTCATGCCATTGATTTTGATGAAAACCTGGTGCAAGAATTAAAAAAGAATAGTTACGGAATGTCGGTAAGCGTAATCAGGGATGATATAAGAAATCTTGGACCTTACATAAAACTGCAAGCCGAACTTATTGTTTGTTGTGGCGATACACTTACCCATTTAGAAAATCTGGATGAAGTAACATCATTTCTGGACGGTTGCGTAAAGGCCCTTGATCCCGAGGGGGTATTCGTTCTAACCTTTCGTGATTATTCAATCCCCCTGGAGGGCGCCCATCGATTCATTCCGGTTAAAAGTGATGAGCAGCGAATACTCACTTGCGTTTTAGATTATGAAAAGGAGTATGTTAATGTGACCGATTTGCTGTACGAAAAAGCTGAAACCGGTTGGAACCAAAAAGTGAGTTCTTATAAAAAGATAAGAATAAATCCTTCAGTCATTGTTCAGCAATTATCAAATATTGGTATGACTATTAAAGTTAATGAAGTGCTCAATCGCCTGCATACCATTATCGCATCGAAGTCAACTTAAGTAAGAAGGAATTGAAATACCTTCTTTCAATTTAGGGTCTGCCTCATAAGTCTGCCTCTCCAACTTTAATGGGACGACTCCAGCCCAGATTGGTAAATCATAGTCTTCCATATCATCAATCGGTGGGCCTGTTCTGATTTTTGCCGATGCTTCTTCGATTTTGAATTTCAATACCATGGTTGCCTTCCACTCGCCTGCGTTGGGTTTTCGTATATCATCCCATCGGCCAGGCTGCATTTTATTGGTGAATACTTCAAGTGCCCGGTACAACTCATCACGATCTTCAACCTTTTCAGCCTGAGAAAAAGTAACTACTGAACGATAGTTAACAGAATGGTGGAATGCCGAACGGGCAAGTACTAATCCATCCATCAAGGTAACAGCGATACAAACCTTTAATTTATTGGCTGCCAGTTCACGCATATAAAAACTTCCGACAGACCCGTGCACATACAGGTAATTGTCAATCCGGCAAAAGCCTGTAGGAATTTGAAATGCTTCACCTTCTCGCACAAAAGCCAGTGTGCAGAACAATGCCTCATCTAAAATTGAGTGAATCGTTGCTTCATCATAAACACCTCTCTTGGCTAACCGTGTGATTCCCGTCTTACTTGTAACCGGATATGTCTTCATGCTCAATCAGCGCTCACTTTATTATATAATTCCAACCGTGCACATCAGGGAGTACACCCATGCGAATACCAAGTAGTTTCTGTTTTACTTTTTGTTGAAAACTTTGTGCACCTGCTACCGGAATCTGAATATCCTTGCCATGAATATTAATTAATGCAATCGGTGCCACGACCGCTGCAGTACCCGCACCAAACATCTCGGTGATCTTTCCTGATTTTAATCCATCCGCGAGTTCATCAACACTAATTCTTCTCTCTACGGTCTCAATCCCCATTTCCTTAGCTAATATTAAAATTGAATCACGGGTTACTCCATCCAGGATAGCGCTGTTCAATTTGGGTGTAACTAGCTTTCCTTCAATCATAAGCATAACATTCATCATACCTACTTCATCAATATACTGATGATCTTTATGGTCTGTCCACAACACCTGGTCATACCCCTGCTGTTTAGCTAATTGTGTAGGATAAAAAGCCCCACCATAGTTTCCGGCACATTTCGCAAAACCGGTTCCGCCTTCTGCGGTGCGCACATAAATATCCTCCACTTTCAATCGATATGGTTTGTTGAGGTATGCACCTACCGGGGTATTCATGATAATGAACAAATATTGATCAGAAACTTTAACGCCCAGCCTTGATTCGGATGCGAAGACTACCGGCCTGATGTATAAGGAAGAACCCTCACTATCGGGAACCCACGCACGGTCTAAGTGAATGAGTGTGTGAAGTGACTGAATGAACATGTCCTCAGGGATATCCGGCATACACATTCTATCTAATGATTTGCGAAGCCGTTCATAATGTTTATGTGGTCTGAAGATATTGATGCTTCCATCATTCATCTTGAATGCCTTCATCCCTTCAAAAATTGCCTGACCATAGTGAAGGGCCAACATCGCTGGACTCATTTGCAAATCCCCATAAGGAACAATTTTGGGCTCACCCCACCTATCGTTTGCATACGATGCGATCGCCATGTGATCAGCTATAAACTTGCCGAACTCGAGATGCTGAAAATCCACTTCGCTAATTCTTGATTTTGCAATTCGTTCAATGGACAGGGGTGCGGTAAGTGTTGTCATGGGATTTTGAATTTATTGGAAGTTAAAAAGTTTTTGGGAGGTGACCTACACTTTTATTTTTTTACGAAGGTTTTCCATTTTCTTTGCAATTTCCAATGACTGATGATCGCCCCGTGCTTTCAATTGCCTGATGATTTCTTTATAATTTTTATCATCACGATTTTGAGAAAGTTTATAAGAGGCTTCGATGTTGGATATTTCAATCGAGAACCCGACAATCCCCCTCATTTCGCGCGCCACATAATCGGGCGACATGCCTTCAACCGAAACTGGCCTTGCCGAATGTTTCTCGTATTTGTACACCAGATCCTTCAATGAATTAAACAGTTCATCTCCTTCAATGATTTTGATTTTTCCATACGCATGTGCGATGATGTAATTCCAGGTGGGAACATTTTCATGATCGTACCACGAAGATGAAATATAGGTGTGCGGCCCCTGAAAGATTGCAAGTACTTCGGGTTCATCACGGAAAACTCTTCCTTGAGCATTTGCTCTCGAAACATGGCCAGTCAAATATTTCCCGTCATTACTCAAGATCATTGGTGTATGTGTAGCCCACGGTTTCCCATCCACGTTAGTAACTAAAATACCAAATCCATTTTGTCGGATAAATTCATGAACCTCCGCCTCGTTCTGATTAACTGAATATTTATGCAGGTACATAGCTTAATTCCTTTAAAGCATTAATCGTAATCTCCATATCATCACTTGTTGTTTGCCAGTTAGATATGGCTGCCCGGATAGCCGGAACTCCCTTATAAAAAGTTGGCGTAAAGAAAGCGCGCCCATCATCACGGACGCGATCCAGGAAAGAATTAATTTCTTCAATCGTAAAGTTTTCTTTCTTTAATGTGAAGCACACTACATTCATCCGCACCGGTGACAATAATTTAAAAGATTCCGATGAATCAATCCAAACTCCCAGTTGCTTTGCTAATTCACAATTACGTTCTACAATTTCCGAATGACCTTCCTTCCCATACGCCACCAGACTAAACCATGAAGGAAGCGCACGCCAGCGTCTTGAATTTTCGGGTGTGTAGTGAAAATAGTCCGGACTTTTTTCAGGGTCACTCAGGTAAGCCGCACTATTTTGAAACACTTTTAATTGAATTGATTGATGCCGGGTAAACTGCATCGCAGCATCGTACGGAACGTTCAGCCACTTATGGGCATCGATGGTAATGCTGTCAGCATGATTGATGCCCTTCATCAAATGAGCGAATTTTTCTGATATCGAAGCAAACCCACCGAAGGCAGCATCAACATGCAGCCAAAAATTATATTTTTTCTTTAATTGACCGATTGCTTCCAGATCATCAAAGTCAACCGTGTTAACCGTACCGGCATTTGCAACCACAATCAGCGGTGCAGAAGCTTCCCAAAGATTTCTCTCCAACTCTTCTAAATCAACCGCTTCACGATCGGGCAGGGTTGGAACTTTAATCATTGACTTTCTGCCAACCCCGAGCATGGAAAGTGATTTAATGATGCTGGAGTGCGGAGTACCGCTCAATATCTTCACGGGTCTTATCAATCCTTCATTCGAAAAATCAACTCCATATTGTTCTCCGACCCAATGCCTGGCTTGGGCAAGGCCAACAAAATTTGCCATCGTAGCACCAGTCACAAAGGATCCGAAATAAGCATCATCCAAACCAAAAAGTTGTTTGAAGAAATGCATGGTTTGTTTTTCTATTTGCGGTGCGATTGAGTCATTACTTCCACAAGCATTTTGATCGTAGGCGCTTACGAGCCAGTCTCCAACAACTGAAGCTGGTGTCGAACCACCTGTGACAAAACCAAAATATCGCGATCCGGCCGAGTTGGATAATTGGGTTGAGAAATTTCTTTCAAAATGATTGAGTGTCTGTTCGGCCCCGATTCCCTTAATTGGCAAATCGTCAAGTGAAATATCCTGAACCAATCTTCCTGCCGGTTTTTCATCCTGACTTTCAAAATGTTCGACTGCCAGACGCTTAGCCTGAGAAAGTATTGAAGGGATATTTTTTAGATCTTTTTTTAGTAGTTCGTGCATAATATTAAAAAAAATACTTACCCACCCCTCCAAAGGAGGAAAGTGAGCTTACCTTTCACTTGGTTTAATAGCCATGTTTTTTTGAAGTAGAGGCTCAAACTTCACACGGTCAACCGGCCTGATATATTTCTCCGCATGGGAAGGATACTTAATCAGTTTTTCTTTCGGTCTTACAGGTCGTTTCTCAAATCCTCCTCCACAATTGGGGCAGACATTATGAAGCACATTACTTACGCAGTCTGCGCAAAACGTACACTCAAAGGTGCAAATCATGGCATCTGTGCAATTATTTGGTAAATCCTTACCACAGTTTTCACAAGCAGATCTTATCTCAAGCATACAAATTTCAGGTTTTAGATTGTAACAACCGGGTTATGCTTCACCGGAAAATTGACAGAGCGTGCGATAAAGCACATCTTATGCGCATCCTGATGAAGTTGATTTGCTTTTTCTTTCATTGACACATCTTTTACTTTCACAACCGGATAAAGGGTTACCTCGGTAAACTCACCGCTTCCGTCCTTATGCTCGATCATTATACCGGAGGCGTGGTCAACATAAGCCAAAACAATTACTCCATTCACGGCACAGAGGTGCAAATACCATAGCATATGACAGCTTGAAAGTGAACTTACTAACAAATCTTCAGGACTGTAACGTGAAACATCTCCTCTGAATGATGGATCTGAAGAGCAAAGGATTTCCGGTTTTCCATCAGTCGAAATAACATGATCGCGATCATATGCCTTATATTCAGAAGTTCCCGTGCCGCGATTGCCGGTCCAGGCTACCGTTGATTTATAAATATGCTGCTTCATGCCTTTGCGTAATTTTCCAATATCTGGCTGATCTTTACCAAGTGATGATCGTCATGTTCGGCATCGAACCAAGCCAGATCTACCGGTGTCATTTTTACTTTTAATCTCGGATGCACAGAAGATTTCAATAGATCACCCGAAGACAACGATTGATATTTAGCTAAATTGGCTAAGCGTGTCGTTTTGAAATAGGTGAGCACTTCTTGAATTGGAATGGGATTGTAATCTTTCGGTTCAAACACCGCTGGCGACATCACCTCCACGCCTTTCACCATTTCATCTAATCGCTTGTTAGCAACTTCGTCAACTTCTGCCAGGTGGCCTATGTTTTGCTTAATGCTCCACTTTCCATTATATCTCTCTGATAAAATACTATCAGGAACATTTTTTACCTTCTCTTGCATCCTGACGATGGTTCCTTGTAAACGCTCAAGATAATAGGGAAGCATTTCTGCCGGATAGCCAAACGTTAGTTTCCGTTCAAACCAGGGCACTTCATTACTCATAACCATTATTTTTTATTGCGCGAACTCGTTCTTCAAATGGGATATCTCCCGGAAGCGGGTCTTCTAACTTCTGAAATCGTTCCGTAAGCTCCTGAGAATGTATTTCAGATTTCCCAGTCTTAAAATTAATGTGTGTGAAGGTCGTCCACAATACGGCTTTTAAACTTTGCTTGTTAGCGTCCCACATCGTCATCTCCACCAAAATATCCTTAGGCCTGAACCTCAATACCCGTGTTTGAATAGTAACAGGTTCCATCATCATGGCGGGCCTTAAATAAGCTATTTGATTTTGTGTAACTACCCAGCTCACTCCGTGAGACTTCACCAACTCATACGGACTAAACTGATAATACTTCATCAAATGATCTTCGCGTGCATTAATAAAATAGTCGATGTAGCGTGAATTGTTAAGGTGATTGAACGGATCGCAATCCGGGAAGCGAATTAATACCTGGCTTTCGGGTCTTTTTATCATGCTTCAAGTGATTTTGATTTTTTCCAACTGATCTCGCTTATGACCGCTAAAAGATTGTTATTCAAATCCGCGAATTAGCTGCACCCTTTGCGGGAAACTTTACAATATCAACTCCATTTTAATATTGCTACGCTCGTACGGTCCGTCAACTGGCACTTCTACAAACTCTAACTTTCTGTATAGATTGATCGCGGGGCCTAAAATTGTATTGGAATATAAAATAATTTTAGAGGCTTTGTGCTGACGTGCTTTTTCAATGGCTGCTTCAGCTAATCGCTGGCCGAGTTTCTTTCCCTGGAATTTTTCATCGACAGCCATCTTGGTGAATTCATAGACACCCGGTTCTACAAATTTCAAAGCCACTGTACCTGCAACCTCATTATTTAACGACACAAAAAAAATATAACCACCTTTTTCTATAATGTGCTTGTCTGGATGTTGCAATACTTCAAAGTCGATCGGTTCCATCCAAAAATATTTCTCAATCCAATCGCGGTTCAATTTTTCGAACCACGGTTGCAATTCAGGTTCATATTCCTTTACTGTAACTTTTTCGGTGGTTACATCCATACACCTTTAGTGTGTTGCGTAGTACTGATTTTTAGAAAGTCGCCATCAACAATAAAAAGCCTTGCTCCTTTTTCGGAATAACTGCGGTGTGCACTCACATCATCCGACACCTGGTAGCTCATGCCTTCGCGTAAAACTACCCGCTCTCCTGATTTTAATTCCGTGATGATTTCACCCTCAAGTACATACAAAACATGACCTTTGGTGCACCAGTGATTTGCCAGGTAGCCGGGAGAATATTCCACCACCCTCAATCGAAGGTTGGGGAAATTCAACGTTCGCCAATACGCCACGCCCTGATCACCAGGATGCTCAGTAGCCTGTACACTATTCCAGGCAATCGCATGAAATGGAATTACCTGGTTCATCGGCCTTCCGAAAATTGCGCTCTCCATAAGTCACGAAGTTGATATCCTTTATTTACTATATAAATGCCGGCTACCGTTATTAAAATTGCAGAAATAATCCGGATGTTCAATTTTTCGTCTAACACCATCCAGCCTAACACCACGGCAACCAACGGATTGATGTACGCATACATAGAAACGATTGTCATCGGAAGTTTTCTCAACGCATACGAATAACAAGTGTAGGCTGCTAACGAACCAAACACAATCAGGTAAAGCATGGAATACACGGCTTCACTTGTCCATTGAATGTTTGTAAGATCATCAACCAACAAGCTACAAGGCAACATAAACAACCCGCCAAAAAACATCTGTAGCCCCGCATTCATAAATGGGTTGCTCTGTAAATTTCTCTTCTTAATCCAAACGCTGCCACTTGCCCAGCTTATGGTTGCCAGGAAAGTCATTGCAATACCCATCAGGTATTGGGTATTTGAAAAGTCTGACAGGTGCTCACCAAAAATCATAATGATGCCCAGCATGCCAAGGGCCACCCCGATGATGATAGGCACCGTTGGCCTTTCATCCTTGTTCACTGTGAGATTAATCAGTATGACCCAAATCGGCATGAGTGAACAGATGATAGCTGCAATGCCGCTGGGAATATACATCTCGCCCCACGCTACAAAACCATTACCGAGAGTCATCATCAAAAATCCACCAAAAGCTTGTTGCAGCATTGCATGACGAGAAGGTAATTTTTGCTTACCCAATGTCAACATGAAAATGAGAAGAATTAACCCGGCTGCCACCTGACGTATGCCTGAGAACAAGAAAGGAGGAAAGTGGGTTACAGCAATACGCAGTGCTAAGTACGTAGTGCCCCATATGAGGCACACCGCTGCGAGGGCTAAATATGCAATTATCAAACTTCGATTGTTCATCGATATTATTTAAGGGGTGATGACACTTGCGTGTCCTGCCAGTATTTTCCAACCGTCAGCTGTTTTTACCCAGGTGTCTGTTACATTTAATTTTACATCAAATACTTTTCCTTTATAAGAGCCTTTTTGGTGAAGCACACCCGTCAAAACAGCTGTCGTCTCGAGTATGCGCACTGTAACATTTGAAGTTTCATTCTCCTCAAGCTGCAGTTCAGGGGTGGCTATTTCAGTGAGTATATCTTTCTTCAGCTTAACGGCTCCCGAAGATGTAGTTAATATAAAATCAGAAGCATAAAAAGATTCGGCCTTTTGTGCATTGTGTTGCGTAATCAGCAAGTTCAACTGTTTATCAGCTTCAATTATCTGGTCTTTATCAAGCTGAGTTTGTGCAACTGACGAAAGGTTTACGAGTAAAAACAGAAAGGTGGTAATCTTACACATG
>JAKEEN010000193.1 GCA_022616575.1 Flammeovirgaceae bacterium | reverse complement strand
GTATAAATAGTTTCTTTAACAAGCGATTTGAAATTTGAAACTTTCAAGCTATAAAATCTCGTACTCAATCGTTCCGTCTTTACCATCTTTCAATTGAACACCTAACGCTTTCAAATCATCACGTATTTTATCTGAAAGGACGTAGTTTCTATCGGTGCGGGCTTTCTTGCGCATCTCAATTAGCAGGTGAACCACACCATCCAACACATGACTGCTTGATTCAGTTTCTTCTTTCAGTCCTAAAACATTTTCCATGAAATCCATGTAGGTTGTTTTCAGTTGGCTGAAGCTTTCAATGTTTATCTGATCTAAAGAAACATTACCTGATTTGAAGTCATTGATACGGGCAGACATTTCAAAGAGAGCCGCTAATGTTTTGGCGGTATTAAAATCATCGCTCATAGTTTGATGACATTCGTCAACCAATCGCCTTATGTCTGTCATCAGCTCATGGTTTGTGCCTGAACCACCAGGATGATTCAGTTCTTTTGCTGCACTTAATGCATTGACAAGTTTCTTGTATCCTTTTTCGGCTGCACTCAAGGCTTCATTAGAAAAATCGAGGGTGCTTGAATAATGAGATTGCAACATAAAAAAGCGCACAGCCATCGGGCTATAGGCTTTATCGAGCATCGGGTGAGAACCACTGAACAGTTCGCGTGGTAAGAATGAATTGCCTTTCGACTTGCTCATTTTTTCTCCGTTCACTGTGAGCATGTTTGTGTGCATCCAATAACGAACCGGAGTTTGCCCGAATGCGCCAATGCTTTGGGCTATTTCACACTCATGATGGGGGAATTTCAAATCCATACCGCCACCATGTATGTCGAACTGCTTACCCAAATATTTGGTGCCCATAGCAGAACATTCCAAATGCCAGCCTGGAATCCCATCACCCCAAGGTGAAGGCCAGCGCTGAATATGGTTGGGCTCAACACCTTTCCAAATGGCAAAGTCTACAGAATTTTTCTTCTCATCTTGCCGGTCGAGTTCGCGTGTGCCTTCCAATAACTCATCGATGTTTCTTCCACTGAGTTCACCGTACGTATGTTTCTCCATGAACTTGCGTACATCAAAATATACGGAGCCATTTTTTTCATAGGCAAAACCATTGGACAAAATTTGTTTTACCATTTCAATTTGTTCAACAATGTGGCCGGTGGCCGTTGGCTCAATGCTTGGAGGAAGAATATTGAAGATTCGGCACACCTCATGAAAACTTTCTGTGTACTTCTGAACAATTTCCATCGGCTCAAGCTGCTCAAGCTTGGCACTCTCTTCAATTCGGTCAACACCCTGGCCCGCATCATTTGTTAAATGTCCGGCATCAGTAATGTTCCTTACGTACCGGACTTTATATTCAAGGTAGGTCAGGTAGCGATACACAACATCGAAGGCCGTAAAGGTGCGAAGGTTTCCAAGATGAACTTCATTATAAACGGTAGGTCCGCAAGAGTAAAGCCCAACAAAGGGTGGATTAAGAGGTTGAAAAAGTTCTTTTTTTCCGCTCAGGGAGTTAGTAATAGAGACCGGGTATTGTTCGTAAAGTTTCATAAGTAATGCAAGTCGCGAAAATAACATTTAAGAACGGAAGTTCGATGCTGGAGGTTCGAAGTTAGATGATGAATTAAAGGTGGACGAAGCTGACTTTCCGGTTACAAACAGGTATCCAATTCAAATGGGCGGCAATTTGGCTGGAACTTGGCACAATAATGGTTAATTTGGTCAACCAAAAACTAATTTCTTATGAGAAAAAATATCCTACTCTTAATTCTAATTACCGCACTACCAGTGGCAGGGTCTTTTGCCCAGAGCGTTGCAAACGCCAATGTATATCCTTCTAATCTTGAAGAGAATATGTATTTCAAAGGGTTCGATTCAGAGAATAAGGTGATTACAGGAATAAATTTCATTGTACTCAGCGATGGGGATGACTCAAAAATGGTTACACCTGCATTTACAGTTAAGCTTTATTTATACGATGGCCAGAATCCAATCTTTATCAAAACCTTTGAAGAAGATGGCATCTACCACATGGGCAAAAAAGAATATGAGGATGTTGAGGTTTCACTTGCTGATTTAGACATAGTGCCTGGTACATACCGCCTCGGTATTTACGTAAATGCAGATAAATCTTTTGAAGAAGACGGCAGTGATAATGCCACGCTGTTTAAAGGTGACATAAAAATAGAATAGATTTTAAGCTACGAACTTGATCTCCGGAATTGCAGTACCACAGTGCTTGTTAATTTCCGGAATCATATACCGGCAAAGTTCGGGCGAGTGCAACTCTTCATGCTGGTGCATGAAAAAGTAAATTTTATGAATGCCCTGTTCCATCCAGCTTTTCATTCGCTGAATCCAGTTGTCAATGCGTGTGTAATCAGTAGGGTGAAGGCCATTGCCCACGAAGCGGATGAAAACTTCAGGAGTCGATAATCGCATGTGCACACAATCTCTTCGGCCACTGGCATCTGTAATGATTGACCCTGTTTTACTTTTTTCCATCATGGCAAAAAGAGAATCAAATGCCTCACTTTTGCCATACCAATCTTTGTGTCGTTGCTCTGCGAAGAGCTGAATATCTTTGGGCATGGATTCAATAAAAGCTTGTTGAACTTCCAGCGACTTGGGTCCCATTTGGGGATGAGGCATTAGAAATAGGGGACCTAAATTCTCTCTGAATTCGTAAATAGCTTCCAGAAAACGATCCACTAATTCTTTCGTGTCTTTCAGGCGTTTGATGTGGGTGATCTGATCAACAAACTTAGGACAAAATTTAAAGTCAGGCCCTACTTTATCCTTCCATGTTTTGATCTGACTTTTTGTGGGCATCCGATAAAAAGTCGCATTCAGTTCAATGCAATTGAAATGCTTGGCATAATGATTTAGGAAATCAGCCTGTTTGGTTTTTGGCGGATAGATTTTACCTACCCAGTCGGGGCGGCCCCACTTGGCGCAACCAATGTACACTTCGGTGCTTTTCGCTTTATACTTTTTTAATACCTGGATGGTACCCGGATGATCAGGAGGGAGGGTGAAATCAATTTTATCTAATTCTGCTGAGTCAACTTTGCCAAAGTCCATATCAAATTCAATTTGAAGACCTGCCTACCGCAGGCAGGTTTGAAAATTAGTCAATTTGAAAATTCTTTCCTTGTTCAACTGAACTATTTTCCTTTTCAAATCTTCAAATTGATCATTGCTTGGTCAGGTTCATCTCAAAGAATTTCATCCAGGCTGTTCCGTCTTTAGAAAACTCACCCACCTCGTTCCAAGTGTTTGATGCAAGTGTAATTGAGTACCGGATTTTACCTTGCGGAGAATCGAAGCCCCATTGGTATTGATTCTCACCGGTAACAGTAAACCAGGCGTCTGTACTTTTTCCATCGATTAAGTATGACCGGAATTTGTATGCGTTGGTAAATGGATCGAATGATAGTACGCCATAGGCGTGGTGAATAGTTTTTTCATTACCGGTTTCATCTTTTGTCTTACCGAGTCCCTCTACCACGAGTAGGTTACTTCCTAATTTGTATTCAATCTTTTCATCAACGGAAGATTTACTGGCAGGCCCGGGCCCTCGTTGCATACTGCCTTCGCCTTTCCAATTTCCAATCCAGGCATTGAACACACTCATTTTTTCTTTTACCAGGGCTTCGTGTTGTGCGTGTGTGCTGATGTATAGGCCCAGCCAATACACAGCGATAAGAATCAGGTTTTTCATAGTTTAATAATTAGGTAAGAAATTATTTTTTAATATATTCTTTTAATGTGTTCACATACTCTTCAAAAGCATTGATGCCCTTGTTTGTCACTTTGCAAGTGGTGAGTGGCTTTTTGCCTTTGAAGGATTTGTCAATAGTAATATATCCGGCCTCTGATAGCTTGTCTAACTGAACACTCAGATTACCAGCCGTTGAGTTGGTTTTTTCTTTCAACACCGTAAATTCAGCCGACTCAACACTGATTAGTATCGACATGACAGCAAGCCGTAGTTGAGAATGTAACAATGGATCAAGTTCCTTAAACATAACTTAATCCTTTTTACCTTTCAATACATAGCCCGGTATCAGGTATCCGGTAATGACAGCAAGTGCCCCCACCAGATTTTGGTATTCAAAATCAGAAAGAAAGCATACAACTCCGAAAAACCAGATGGATACTCCCCCTATGATTAATGGTTTAAAACGGATTACAATTCCTGAAATAAAAGTTGGCAATGCGGTCATTAAAATGATGACAGGATTGAGGTTCCAGTTAATCGTTCTGCCAAAAAAAACAAGTGTAAAAATGCAGATGCCATAACCAATCCATAGCCACATGGTAATTCTGTCCATGTGCGTAACGAGGCGTTCTCTCTGACTGTGCTTATAGCCATAGTACATGCTCAATAGCCAGGCCGGAATTGTAATTACCCAAACCACATACGGCCTTGCGTACTCTAACTGGATGAGGGCAAACATTCCAATGTTAGCGAAGGCTACAACCCAACCCCAGAGCAAAAAATAAAAGCCATTGCTTTTTACATTGCCCTGGGCCTGACGGATCATTTGAGTGATTATATCAAGACTTTGATCCGCACTTAGATTTTCATGTTCTGGTTTCATATTTTCTATTAACGAAACAAATGTAAAATAGTTTATAATATAAACTAATTTACATTTATTAGGCCTAAAATCTACATATTTGGTCATGTTTACGGGCATTATAGAAGCTTTAGGCGTTGTTAAGGACCTGAAAAAGGAGGGCGGCAATCTTCAGATAACTTTTGAAAGTAGGATCGCCAGGGAGTTAAAAGTAGACCAAAGTATTTCACATAACGGTGTTTGCCTCACCGTCACCAATGTTTACGGAAACCAGTATCGGGTTACTGCAATAGATGAAACGTTGCAAAAATCCACCCTTGGGAAAATAAAAATCGGAGACTCTGTAAACCTGGAGCAGTG
>JAKEEN010000024.1 GCA_022616575.1 Flammeovirgaceae bacterium | reverse complement strand
TACACTGGAGAAGAACATTGTAGATTTTCCAGGGAGAAGGAAGATTCACAAAAAGGTAACCCCATCGATGGGCGGGATTGCAATTTTCCTCGGTTTCTTTATTGCTTCATTTGTTTGGATTGATATACAGCAGTGGAAGGAAATCCGCTACATACTTCTTTCCCTAGGGTTGATGTTCATTTTTGGTGTTCGGGATGACTTAATGCCACTTCGTGCAACTATGAAACTAATCGGCCAGGCGCTAGCCGCGTCAATGCTTATTTTTTTATTTGATTTTCGTCTGACTTCATTACATGGTCTATTCGGTATCAATGAAATTCCACTTTGGTTAAGTTATGTTATTACATATTTCACAATTATAGTAATTACAAATTCATTCAATCTTATTGATGGCATTGATGGCCTTGCAGGAACATTAGCCTCATTATCCCTGCTGGCATTTGGTACCTGGTTTTTTTTAGTTGACGATTTGATTTTTGCAACACTAGCCTATAGCATGGCCGGTGGTATTATTGCCTTTCTCAAATTCAATTGGGATCCTTCAGAAATTTTTATGGGCGACACCGGTGCCATTGTTATTGGATTTTCACTTTCCATTTTTGCTATTCACCTGATTGAACTCAATAATCAATTGCCGGTACTGACCCCCTTTAGATTTACAAGCTCCATAGCCCCTTCTGTTTGTTTTCTTTTGGTACCCTTGGTCGATACACTCCGGGTTTTTATACTTCGAAGTCTCAAAGGAAGATCACCCCTTTCGCCAGATAAAAATCACTTGCATCACGGACTGATACGACTGGGACTTCCCCATGGTAAAGCAGCTATTTTACTGGGGGCTGTTCAGGGAATTTTTATTATTTCAGCCTTTACATTTTCTGGTTGGACGAACCTTCAGCTTCTCACGTCAGCGATTGTCCTGGCAATAATCCTGAGTGTAATCCTTGATCGTCTTTTGATTCGCAAACTAGACATTGAAAGACAAGAAGACTAAGTCTTGATTTGAACTAAAATTGTATTTTTGACCCTTTATGATTTCTATGGAAGAGCGAATTCAAAGTTTACTTAGGGAAATAGATGATTTTAAAGCGAAGACAAAAGATGAACTTGAAGCTTTTCGCTTAAAGTTTACCAGCCGCAAGGGTATTATCAATGATTTGTTTGAAGAGTTCAAGCAAATTCCTGGGGAGCAAAAAAAGAATGTTGGTAAAATCTTGAATCAGCTCAAACAATCTGCCGAGTCAAAACTTCAACAGGTATCTGAATGGCTTGAATCTTCTTCAGCGAGCGAGACAATAGATATTGATTTGACCTTACCACCTATTCCTGATAAAGTAGGTAATCTTCATCCGCTTACACTTACCAAAAACAGGATCATAGAAATTTTTGAACGCCTCGGCTTTAATGTGGAGGATGGGCCAGAAATAGAAGACGATTGGCATAATTTCACGGCCCTTAATTTTCCGCTTAATCACCCTGCCCGTGAAATGCAGGATACATTCTTCATCAAAAAATCAGCCGAAGGCGGTGGAGATATTTTGTTACGCACACACACTTCAAATGTTCAGATACGAATGATGCAAAACGGAAAACCACCTTTTCGTGCCATCATGCCTGGGCGTGTATATCGAAATGAGGCAATTTCAGCAAGAGCACATTGTTTCTTTCATCAAGTGGAAGGATTGTATGTAGACCGGAAAGTTGGCTTCGCTGACTTGAAGCAAACCCTTTATCATTTTGCGAAAGAGATGTTTGGTAAGGATACTAAGATTCGGTTTAGACCTTCGTTCTTTCCATTCACAGAACCCAGTGCCGAAATTGATATTTCATGTCTTATTTGTGGAGGCTCAGGGTGTAATGTATGCAAGTACTCCGGGTGGGTTGAAATTGCTGGATCGGGCATGGTGCACCCCAATGTGTTAAGGAACTGTGGTATTGATCCGGAAGAATTCACGGGCTTTGCTTTTGGTATGGGCATCGAACGTGTTACCATGCTGCGCTACCAGATCAATGACTTACGACTGTTTTCTGAAAACGATGTGCGTTTCTTAAAGCAATTTCAATCCGTGCTTTGAGTTCTCTTTGGCGGGTTAATATAAATTAAATGAACGTAGAATCAATCAAAAAAGTAGCTGTTGTAGGAGCAGGCACCATGGGTCAGGGCATTGCGCAAGTGTGCGCACAAGCCGGATTCAGTGTAATTCTTTTTGATCTGGAATCTTCGCTTACAGACAAGGCGCTTCTAAAAATAAAAGAAAGCCTTGTGCAACTGGTCAGCAAAAACAAAATAACCGCACAACAGCAGGATGATATTTTAAGCCGCATAGAGGCGACTAATGATTTGCATGATTTACAAGCGGAGATTGTGATTGAGGCTGTCATTGAAAAACTGGAGGCAAAGCAAAAAATATTCTCTGCCTTAGAAGGCATTAATAATAACCAATCTATTTTCACCACCAACACATCATCTATCCCGGTAACACAGATTGCTTCAGGATTGAGACATGCAGAACGGTTTGCCGGGCTTCATTTTTTTAATCCTGCCCCGGTAATGAAACTGGTAGAAGTTATACGCGGAGTAGCTACCAATGAAAGTACTGTCACCCTGCTCAAAGATTTCTGTAAGAAAATTGGAAAGACTTCAGTGGAGGCAACAGATTCACCCGGTTTTATCGTTAATCGTGTAGCCCGGCATTTTTATGTTGAATCATTAAAAGCATTAGAAGAAAATGTAACAACCCATGAAGGCATTGATCAACTCATGAAAAATGCAGGATTTAAAATGGGTCCTTTTGAACTGATGGATTTGATTGGCGTAGATGTGAATTTTTCGGTGACGAACTCAGTGTACAATGGATTTCATCAGGATGGAAAATTTAGGCCAAGCCGTATTCAGCAACAAAAAGTAGATGCAGGGCATTATGGAAGAAAGAGCGGGAAGGGATTTTATGAGTATCCTAAGAAATAAGAAGTGCAGCAGTGAACGGAGTCGAAACTTGACTTCAAGTGATCAGACTTCGACTCCCTGCCCGTCCAACCTCAGTCTGACAATGCTCTTCATTGCGATAACTTTTTCATGTAGTACCGATCCAGCTATTGAACCAATTCCGATCGTTCCATTCAGTGACATTCAAATTGACTTAAATCTCCCCAAGTACGTGGCTTTAAAATCAGATGGAGGGGTATATTTTGATGATCCTGATTTTGAGTTGGCTGGCGTAAAAGGCATAATTCTCTATCGAAAAAATGCAACCACCTATTATGCATTTGAAAGAAATTGCCCCTTTCTTCCGTATGATGCATGCTCCACAGTCGATGTGCATTCAAGCTTGATTTACATGCAGGATGTTTGCTGCGGATCAATATTTAATTTCGAAGGTCAGCCAACGGGCGGCCCCGCCATTTCCCCGATGAGAAAATATGCTACATCGTTAAATGGTACTCAGTTAACGATTACCGATACCATCATTATGTAGAGACGCATGATGATGCGCCAAAAGGCCAGACGCATCATGCTCTCTACATAATGATTAACCTTTTAGAATTTCCCTTGAGATCACCAGCTTTTGAATCTCCGTAGTGCCTTCGTAAATCTGAGTAATCTTTGCATCGCGCATTAATCGCTCAACGTGGTATTCTTTTACATATCCATAACCTCCGTGAATTTGCACGGCCTCGGTAGTAACTTCTTGTGCAATGTGCGAAGCAAAGAGTTTTGCCATTGCAGCGGCTTTCACAAAATCTTTTTTCTGGTCTTTCAATAAAGCCGCCTGCCAGATCAATAGTCTGGCTGCATCAATTTTGGTGGCCATATCAGCCAACTTAAATTGAATGGCTTGGTGTTCGGATAATTTTTTATTGAATGCTTTTCTTTCTTTCGAATATTTAAGAGCCAATTCATACGCCCCTGCCGCAATGCCTAATGCTTGCGAGGCAATACCAATGCGGCCGCCATTCAAGGTGGTCATGGCAAAGGTGAAACCAAATCCTTCTTCACCAATCCGGTTTGCTTTTGGAACTTTCACATCGGTGAACATCAATGAATGGGTATCCGATCCGCGAATCCCCATCTTATCTTCTTTCTTCCCAACTACAAAACCGGGCATCCCTTTTTCAACTATTAAGGCATTAATTCCTTTGTGTCTTTTCTCCGCATCGGTTTGTGCGATTACAATATACACGCTGGCGCTGTTACCATTGGTAATCCAGTTTTTAGTTCCATTCAGTAAATAAAAATCGCCTTTGTCTTCAGCCGTGGTGCGCTGACTCGTTGCATCTGATCCTGCTTCGGGTTCTGATAAGCAGAATGCACCGATTATCTTCCCGGCAGCCAATGGCTTTAAATATTTTTCTTTTTGTTCTTCTGAACCGAATCGCTCAAGTCCCCAGCACACCAATGAATTGTTAACCGACATGCAAACTGAAGCTGAAGCATCCACTTTTGAGATCTCCTCCATTGCCAGTACATAGGAGATAGTATCCATACCACCGCCATTATATCTCGGATCGGTCATCATTCCCAAAAATCCGAGCTCACCCATTTTCTTGATTTGCTCAGTCGGAAATTTCTGATGGGTATCGCGTTCTATTACCCCAGGTAGTAATTCATTCTGGGCAAAATCTCTGGCAGCTTGTTGTACGGATAATTGTTCTTCGGTTAGTTCAAAATTCATAATGGTATGCTTTGACGAATAAAAAAGGGTCTGGTGATGAACACCAGACCCTGCAAAAATAATCGCTAACCGTGGTAAACACGCGTTAGGTGCAAACTTTTTAGTCTTCGCGACTGCCTAAAAACATCATTACGTAGTAAATCAAGGTAGTAATGGCACCAATAGCCGCTACCACATAGGTCATGGCCGCCCATTTTAAGGCATCTTTAGCCAT
>JAKEEN010000192.1 GCA_022616575.1 Flammeovirgaceae bacterium | reverse complement strand
GTTCATTCGCTTTACGTTTAGCAGCCTGTGATTCCAGATACTCTGTTAATTTTTCTTTCGCAAGACTTAGCAAGAAAACACTTGCCTGACTTGCCAGGGCCGTGCCTATTTGTGTGACTACGCTGGACATGCCCGAAGAAGCAGGCTCTTCTTCTTCCTCCGCAGGTACTGCTGATGTTGTAACTTGCGATTTCTTTGACTTATGCTTCGCTTTTTTGCCAGATGAGAATTGCCGGACTAGATAGTATGTTAGCGCCAAAGCACCGCCAATAATCAACGCATTGGTGACAATCTTTTCCGTGCGGTCAGAAATTTCTTTTACTTCCTCTCCCAACGCTTCACGATGATGTGATGATTTCTGAAGCAATTGGCTTTTTACCGGATCATCTGATTCAAGTAGTTCCATCTTATTTTTTCTTGATCGATTCAAGGATCATTTTTTCAAGTTTATGGGTGAGGGTATCCCTTAAGGCATACACAATAAGGGCTACTATTAAATACATAAATCCCATGGCAACAAACCCAATTAAACGCCCATAGTAGTCGCTAAGTTCGAAAGCCAGTGCAAAACTTATGAAAACAATAAACATCAGCAGGATAAAGCCAACAAGGGTAACCAAGAGTATTTTAGAAACGGTTCTGGCAATTTCTTCTTTAATTTCATATTTCACCAACTCAACACGCGTTTCTATAAACCCGGTTAGGTGGTTCACCAGGTTTTCAAGGTTGAGAAATTTGAGGAAGATTTCTTTAAACATGATACTGCAAGATAAATATTTTCTATTGCTTGAGCACGCGCAGAATTTCTTCACTTTTTATAAGAACACTGTCGTTTTTCCATGTTTCTTGTTTGAGGATGACAGGGTATAAAGGACTGATGTAGAACTTTTCCGTTAATGTATTTGTGCTATCATAACTCTGCTTTTTAAATACAAAGACCGAATCGAATATCAGCCCACCTGATAGCCTTAGCTGCCCCAAAATCTCAGCCACACAGTTTTTAATTTTTTTTTGGTTTATGTCCTCGTCCCAACAGAAGCCTTGCTGGGCAAACATGCGCATTTGATTATTGATAAACAGCACATCATTTTTCTTATATACCGGAAATATCAAAGCGGGTTCTTCGCTGGCTTCAATACCATTGTAAATCACCCACTCACCCGTGCTTGTTTTAGTGTTGATCTTAGAGACGAGCCGATACCGGGTAGTAGTTGAACTGACATGATCGTGTTGTTCGTAAAGCACTTCAACTTCTTCTATATGGCCGCGATTAAAATAGATGAGCGAAAACGGTATGAAGAAGAATGTAGTGAGGATATAAACTAACCCGGCAAGCCGATACCGAAGTGTAATTCTGCCTAAATCGCTGGCCAGCTTAATTGGAATTTGCCGTAAAAATGGAATCGGGAAAAAAAGTAATACACCGATAAGATTGAATAGAAAATGAACCAATGCAATAGTAATGGCGCTTGATGAATTATTATTTAAAGCGGCTGCTATAAACACGGTGATGGTAGTGCCAATGTTTGCACCCATGATAAAGGGCGCTGCATTTTTTAATGAGACAATTTTTTTTGCAACAATAGGAACTACCACCGAGGTTGTTATAGTGCTTGATCGGATAGCGGCTGTGGTTACAATGCCCCAGAAAAATGACTTGATTTGATTCTTAAAGAAAAAACGACTGAATTTTTCAGGCGAACTGGCCGCCAGAATATCTGAAATTATTTTCCGGAAAAGGAGAATGGAGCCAAATAGCAATACAAAGGCCATTACCACCAGCACAAATCCGCTGGAAATATTATTTACCAGAAAATCAACAAGCGGTGAGAACATGGAAGAACTTGTGAGCGTAGGTGCAGATGTTCCTGATGAATCAGTAAATAAATAGGCCCGCACGCTTGCTGCTAATGATGAGAGAAAGCCGAAGTAATATTCAAGTGGAAAGAGTACAATGACGGTAAGTATGTTGAAGAAATCGTGAAACGTGCCGGCAGCCACGGCTCTCCTGAATTCCTTTTTCTTGTTGATGAAACCCAGCGCCACGATGGTGCTGGTGATGGTAGTGCCAATGTTCGCGCCCATAATGATCGGGACAGCACTTTCAATGGTCACAGAACCTGATGCAACGAGTGCAACGGTGAGGGCCGTTGTTGTCGAGCTGCTTTGAATGATAGCCGTAATAAGTAAGCCAATAAATAGCCCGGTAAAGGGATTGGAGGTAGCGAGAATGATGGCTTCAGCGGTTGACTTGCCCAGGTGCTGAAGGGAAGAGACCATCAGGTCAAGGGCGAAGAGAAAAAGAAGTAAGGTGCCTATAATGTAGAGCACCTGCCTGGTTTTTTGCCAGGAGAAAGGCTTTGTTGTTTCGTTAAGTTCTGTTGACTCCAAATTTTAAACTTTCAATTTTTAACTCTTCAGTTCCTGTATTGCCATCCATGCCATTAACCCCGGTCCGATTGCCAGGGCATCTTCATCAATATCAAAAGTAGGCGTGTGTACATAGGATGTAATTCCTTTGGCTTCATTGCGCGTACCTAACCTGTAAAAAGAAGCAGGTACAACCTGGGAGTAATACGCAAAATCTTCTGCGCCCAATGTAATGTCTATATCAACTGTGTTTTCTTTGCCGACATATTCCTCGGCAGCTTTTCGAATCCGCCTGGTAACAGTGGAATCATTCATTAGAAAAGGATACCCCCTCGAGATATTGACTTCACACTTTCCTCCCATTCCTTCTGCTATACTTTCGGCCATTTTTGTAATTTTTTGCAACGCTTCTTCGCGCCAGACTTCATTCATCGCACGAAAAGTGCCTGCAATATTTACTTCACCGGGGATAACATTCACAGCTGTGCCACCGTCAATCTTGCCGAAAGTTAAAACAGTTGGCTGCTTGGGTGAAGCATTGCGGCTGATGATCTGTTGTAGTGCGATGATCAGATGGGAGGCAATCACCACCGGATCTACAGCTAGTTCCGGTGCCGCACCATGGCCACCTTTTCCAATTACTTTTAGGTAAATCTCATCGCAACTGGCCATGTACATGCCTTCGCGAAATCCGATCTTGCCAACCGGTAAAAGTGGAAAGACATGTTGACCAATGATAGATGAAGGTTGTGGATTTTTCAGTGCACCATCGCGAATCATATACGAGGCACCGCCCGGATTTTTTTCCTCACCAGGTTGAAAGATCAGCCGAACAGTGCCCTCAAATTCATTTTTTAGTTCGTTTAAAATTTTGGCTGTGCCCAGGAGTGACGAGGTGTGAACATCGTGACCGCAGGCATGCATTACGCCCACGTTTTGAGATTTGTAAGAGACATTGTTAGCTTCAGTGATGGGCAAGGCATCCATATCGGCCCGAAGTGCTACGGTTTTCTTTGTCGGATTTTTGCCATGAATTTCTGCCACAAGACCTGTGGTGGCAATTGTTCTTGAAGAGATGCCAAATGAGGAGAGCTTTTGGCTTACATAGATTGATGTGTTGAACTCTTCATAGCTCAATTCAGGATTTGCATGCAAGTGCCTTCTGAATTCGATGACTTCCTTGGCGAATGAGTTGGATAATGACTTTATCTTCTCGACTAATGACATGATTGGATTAAGGTAAAATCAAAATTAAAGAATAATTCTGACCAACCATGTTATGGTTCTATGAATCGGAATGCTGAACTTAGTTCAATGGAATCTTATCAGGAATTACAATGGCAGAGGGAAAGAACCTTTTGATAGCTACATAATCCTTCTGGGCCTCAAGGCGTGTGTAGAACTTGCCTGCCTTAACCCGGAAATTAGGTTGCGCATATTGCAACTCCGACTCCAGGGTTGGATGGACTGTTGAAAGCTCCTTTTTCTTTGTCAGCGCTTCTTCCCGGTTCATGCCGGTATAAACAAGTATTGTATAGCCCTCAATAAACCTTCTTGTCTTGTTGATTTTATCAATGCTGTCTAACACGGCATCCACTTGAGCGTTGACAGTTTGTTTTGCCTCAACATAGGGAAGCGATTGATGTGCTTCTTCAGTCTTTATGGTATCAGGTTCTGAGGGCACGTCAACTTTTGGTCTGAGTTCAGATAAATCTTCGTGATACTTTCCGGGTGTCTGTGTACTTGGTTTTTGAGTAGCGCATGAACTTAATAAAACGCTGCAAGCTGCAAGCCACAAGCTGTAGGCCAGTATTTTACAACTACAAGCCTGGAGCTTGAAGCTTGAAGCTCGCAGCCAGTCACATATTACCTTGTTTCTCATTATTCGATAACAACGCAACGGTTATTTTTAATATCCTCTTCTACCTTTTTAAACTTCACATCGCGGAGCACGCGGCCATCAGGGTATTGTACAGAAACACGATCATTTCTTCCTGCCATCTTATCCGATTTAACCGGCATTACTTTCTCCTGGGCGGGCCGGTTAGGTTGTGGCTGATTATTTCCGCCTTGCAATAAAGAGCGAGACTCGTCTTTTGTCTCATTCAGTCTTACTCTTCGCTGCGCTCTTGCCTCCTGTACCTGTTCTGGTTGTTGAATCGGAATATCAGACTTCATCAGGAATGAAATGGTTTCTTCATTCACTTTTGAAATCAAGCGCTTGAAAGCTTCAAAACCTTCGAATTTATAAATGAGTAACGGGT
>JAKEEN010000191.1 GCA_022616575.1 Flammeovirgaceae bacterium | reverse complement strand
GCAATTTTCTTTAACAATCCCAAGGCCTCTTCCCGGTCATTCTTGATTTCTCCCTCAAGGATTGCTTCTTTGATCCGCTCTTTAATCTCACCAATCACTTTGCCCGGTGGAATCTGGTACAACTTCATTATTTCATCGCCAGAAACGGGTGGTTGAAAATTCCTGATATGGTCTTTCTCCTCCACCTCCTTCATCTTCTGCTCTACCAGGTCAAAATTCTTCAAGTACTTAGCTACTTTTTCATTGTTCTTTGAGGTAATATCTGCGCGACAAAGCTTCATCAAGGCATCGATATCATCACCGGCATCAAACAATAATCTGCGTATTGCAGAGTCCGTAACTTCTTTCGCTAACGGGATCGGACGCAGATGCAGTCGTACCAGGTTTTGAACAAAAAGCATCTTTTCATTCATCGGCAATTTCATGCGCCTGAATATACCGGGAGTCATGCGCGCTCCTTTCTCTTCATGACCATGGAATGTCCAGCCCTGTTTAGGATGATATTTCTTTGTTGCCGGTTTGGCAATATCGTGCAAAATAGCTGCCCATCGTAACCACAGATCATCAGAAACCCTGGCAACGTTATCAAGCACCTGAAGCGTGTGGAAAAAATTGTCTTTGTGCGCATTGTTATCTACATACTCCACACCATGCAGCGCTACCAACTCAGGAAAGAAATATTTCAGAAGCCCGCTGTGAAACAAAAGCTTAAAACCATATGAAGGCACTTTGCTAAGGATGATCTTATTCAGTTCATCGGTAATGCGCTCCTGCGAAATAATCTTCAGCCGTTCAGCCTGATTAGTCAATGCCTGAAACGTATCCGCTTCAATATCAAAATTGAGTTGTGAAGCAAAGCGAACTGCGCGCAACATCCTCAAGGGATCATCAGAAAATGTAATAGCCGGATCCAGCGGGGTGCGAATAATTTTCCGCTTCATACCCCCCACTCCATCAAAAGGATCGATGAGTTCACCAAATGATGCGTGATTGAGTTGAAGTGCCAATGCATTAATAGTAAAATCACGCCTTTTTTGATCATCTTCCAGACTGCCGTCTTCCACAATCGGTTTACGCGAATCATTTCGGTAGGATTCTTTGCGCGCACCAACAAATTCAAGATCTAAGTCCTCGTAGCGGATTTGAGCCGTACCAAAATTCTTGAAAACGTTTACGTGAACATGAGGCCCCAGTGCTCTGGCAACGTGTTGAGCGAGTTCGATGCCACTGCCTACGCAGACAAAGTCAATGTCTTTCGATGGGCGCCTAAGGATCAAATCACGCACATACCCACCAACCACATATGCCGGCACCTGATAACGATCAGCCACTTCACCAACAACATGAAATATTTTGTGATTAAGGGAGGATGCTAAATTCATACGTTGGATTAGACCAACTCAAAGTTATACAAAAGCCTCAAGCTACAAGCTACTAGCCTCTAGCTTGTGGCCTCTAGCTGGCTTGAAGCTTGTAGCTATTTAATGAAAGTCGGACAAGGAATAAACTTCTCTCTCTTTTTGGCCCTTGCTTTAATACCAAAACCAGGACTATACTTTAAGGCGATTTCATGAGAGCCACCGGAAACCGGACCAAGTTCAGAAACGGTAAGATCGTAACTGTAAGTCAATTCAATTTTAGAAAGTTGAAAGCCAAGAATGACAACAATGGCATCGTGGCTGATATTATCTTTTACATTTTGCTTAATCGGAATCCCCCTATACCATAACCCCATGATAACCGGTTCATACAAAAAGTAAGTTCCGATATCGAGCTGGTCAAAATTTCCCTGATTCTTGTAAACAAAAGAAGGGGCGATGGCTGATACCCTCTCCTTCTTCAGCATTCCGTGATAGAGTGGAATTCTAATACCGCCATGCACGGTTGTTTTAATCGGGATAGCGGCCTCCTGATCAAGGAGCGATCGATTCGGAGTATTTAAGTGAGAAGCAGAAAAACCAAACCAAATCTTACGACTATAAACTAATCCGCCTGCACCAAAATCAAAGTACGTGGCGCTTTGAATAGTATTATAATCACTGCTGGGAGGCATATTGTCACAATCAAGGCATAACTGGTCATTAAAGACCAGTTTATTAAAATCGATATTGCGATTGGCAACCCCAAAATTTAAACCGGCAGAGGCAATCCATTTTTCACCAAGTGGAATTTTGTATGCATACTGAAAATTAAATTGGGTTGACTTCAATCCGGCAGTGCCGGCCTTATCTACGGTAAGCAATAAACCGACTCCACTTTTATATTGATCTATCGCTACATCCCACGAAAATGCATATGTAACAAATCCATTTGTTATGGCCGGCCATTGATTTCGATGATTCGCAATAAGCCGATGATCGCTCGCACTTCCGGCAAAGGCCGGGTTCAGATAAAGGGGAGATGCATAGTATTGAGAAAACTCCGGGTCTTGAGCTATTGCACTTAATGAGATGATGCTACAGAGTATTGCAATGATTGTTTTCATACTTATCTCATTAAGTGAATGTCTCCAACGCGGGTAATTGTTTCCCCATTTTCCATCTTGGCAGTTATTTTATATACATATACATCCTGTTGGCACAGCTTTCCCTTGTAATAGCCATCCCATCCGGTTTCGAGATCGCGTGTTTCGAAAAGCAATTCACCCCACCGATTAAAAATCAATAATTGATATTCGGATACACCCCTATATAGAGGTTTGAAAATATCATTGGAACCAATCCCTCCCCCCGAACCTGGCCCGTCAGGACTTGGTGAAAAAGCATTCGGTAAAAGTATTTCACCCCTGTTCACTGTTCTTACAACCGCGGGTAACGTGAGTGTATCCGAGCATCCATCCGAATTGGTTGCCACGAGGCTTATATCAAAGACTCCTTCCGTGGTATATAGATGAACAGGTTCATATAGTGAGGAAGTGCCTCCATCTCCAAAATCCCACTGATACCCACTGGCACCGAAGCTGAAGTTATCTACATATAAGTTACCTGGTAGTGCGATAACGGGCGAGCCTAAAATGCCAAATTGAGCGATAGGTCTATCATAAACCTGAATTTGTACGGGGTGGGTATAACTAACAACCTGGCCTGTACTGTTTGAGGCTGTTAAGGTAACTGAATAAAATCCAGGTTCAGTGTAGGTGTAAGTTGGATTTACTGCATTCGATCCACCCTGATTTATTCCAAACTGCCACTGATAGGTTGAAGGATCAGCAAATTGCGATAAGTTCGTAAACGCAACGGTCAATGGTGCACACCCCACACCTGGTTGATAGTCAAAATCTACAATCGGTGGGATAGGATTAATAGTAACAGTCACCTGGTGTTGCTCAACGCACACGTTGTTAGTTACGGTAAGTTGAATCACATACGTTCCATACGTGGCATAGGTATGCGAGCCCGGGTTAACCTGCGTTGAAGTTGTACCGTCATCAAAATCCCAAATGTATTGCCAGGGTCCAGCATTCGTAGTATTCGCAATAGTAACAGTCGAATTCGGCAGCGTTTGAGTAAGCGGTGTTGCCGTAAACGATGTATTTATATTTTGATACTGGGGAACCGTTACACTCTGCGAAGAGACCACACTTTGACATGTGGCAAAATTTCGCGTCTGCAATTGAATCACCACAGACTGATCACCTGTTGCAACCCGGTTAAAATCATATGTTATAACATCGGTATCCACCTGGTTAAAAACAGGCGTTCCATCCACTGTAATCGTCCAGAGATATTCTACCAATCCTTTTTGTGTAGCCTCCATACTCAAAAGCATGTGGTTGCAATCAAATTCAATCGTGTCAATATCAAATAAAGAAGAAGGTACTGGGTTGATTCGAATGGTACGTGCTGAATCACCAAAGCAACCCGTAGAAAGCGTAGCCCGAAGTTCAACGGAATAATCCTTAATGCTTTGTATTGTATTGCCTAGCGAATAATTAAATGTTGGTGAAGTACCGGTGCTTACCTGCGTTACAACTCCATTAACGTCTGTTATGGTCCATCGATAATCCGTTGGAGAGAACGATTGTGTGGAAGCATCGGCTGTGAACGTTACATTAACCGGACTACAATTTGGATTTAATAAAGAATATCCGGGCGTTACAAATCCAGACCCAGGCCCCGGAAAAATAGTAATAGTCACGGGGGTCGTAACTTGTTCGCATCCATTCACCGTACGCACCCGAAGACGGACATCTACCTGTTTGTTGGTTGAATTGGTATTGACAAATCTTCGCTGGAATATGTTGGTAAAGCCGGGATCGGTGGGACGTTGAATCGAGTCAATATAAAATCCAGCGCCCTCGTTAATCTCCCAGACAAACTCATCAATTACATCCGGCTGACCAGCCACTGAATTGTTTGTGAAGGTTACATCCAGTTCGCTGCATCCGGAAGTGACATTAGGGGTAAATGAGGCCGTTGGCAAAGGATCGACTTGAACCGTATCAATTTTGATCTCAGCGCAAGTACCTAAGTCGGTGGTAACGCGCAAGGCCACCACATGAGCACCGGGTGTTGCAAAGGTGTAGTTGAAATTTGTTGCTGCAGCATAAGAAGCATCGGCTGTAAATGTTCCATTGTAGTCAAAGTCCCACTCACGCAAAACAATCTGCGAGCCTGCTACGGAGTTTAACGAAGATAAATCTGTAAATGCAGTGGCATTACCCTCGCACACCCTGTTGAATGAAAAGTCGGGCTGAGGATTCTCGAACACCCGAATCTGAACCTCATCAACTGTTTGGCATCCGGTAATGTTATCGCGGATCGTTAACCGCGCGCGATGAACACCCGTGTTCACAAAAGCGCGATCAAACGGACCGAGTTGTGAAGAAGAAAATCCGGCAGCAGGTGCTCGAAGAATCAAATTATTATTCTCATCAAAAAACTCCCACAACCATAACGTACTTGCTGTGATTGTTCCTGGAGAAACATCGCTGAAGCGAACATCAAAGGTGGAAAAGGGGGCTGATGAATTCTGGCAGAAGTCTGGAGTGATGACATTGCCACTCAAATCAGTTACACCAATCTGGGCAACAAGGGATGGGGAAATGGTAATTGTGGATTCAAAAATTGCCTCGCAATTACCGGCTGCATTGGCATCCATCACGCGCAAGCGAATCAATTTCACCCCTGAGGTTGCATAGCTAAAGGTAGGATCAGAAATAGTACTGGTTGAAATAGGTGCGCCAGCGCCCGTACTGTTATCATAGAATTCCCACGTGTATTGAAAAATTGACCCGGCAATTCCGGGAGTCAGGTTATCAAAGAAAATATCATCACCAATACAAAATACCGATTGAATAGCCCCGCCTGCGTTTCCGGCACGCGTCACATATTGGGGATTGGGTGCATCAACAATAAGAATACGAGCCGTTGTTACCTGCGGTGCATTGTCACCATTCACTAAATCACCATTCACAGGATTGAAGGCATTCGCATCCGTCAACACATTATCATACGGATTACACTGGTTCCAATTCTTAAATGTGATTTCAAACTCACGGCCAATATCGGCAGGGGTAGTGGCAGGTACTTGGATGGGTAAACTCAATTCACCAGGTGCGAGAATCGGGTAAAACGGATTTGAAAAGGGTGCCGGGTTTTGATATGGATAAGCTCCCGGTGTTACACCATCCACTTGTATGCCTGGAATTTGAATACCCAAAAGACCGGTACCGTAAATCCATTGAATCCATCGCGCTTCATTATTCTCGCGTGTGGCGCGCGGATAACAATTCCAGTCACTATTATCAGTAAACTGCACGGTAGTGGCATAGCCCTGACATACCCTGAATACGCCCGGATCAACGGCCACTACATCGTTCGTCCAAACAACAACTTGTGTTTGTACAGGAACCACACTTCCGCGGGGGTTACAAGCATTAGCGGCATCAATAATTATGTCATACCCGCAATCAACCGGGGAATTAGGGAATGTATGCTGAATGGTTACCCCTGTGGCGTTTGTTTGAACGTATGTTTCTTCCGGTGTGCCATCGCCCCAATTCACATAATATTCTGTGCCGGGAACCGAAGAGAGATAAAGCGTTTGTATTTGCACAGTGAAGGGAGCGCATCCCCGGCTGCTTGTTAAAAAAGCAAAACCCGGCTCTAAAATATCAGCGCCTGTACACTGAGCCTTTGTGTTCAGGTAAACGATTAAAAAAATAAAAATTAGAAATGCGGTTCGTATAAACTTCATTTTAACGATCGAATTACCTCGATCAAAGCCTTATAACTCCTCATCAATGGGCTATACAAAGCGTAAAGAAACCGCCCTTTCTAGCGATTAGAGAGGAATCATCGGCCAATGGACTGTATTGAGAATCAGTGGTTTGGGAAATGGGTTGAGTGACCCGTGGAAGTTCGAATCTGGTGGCCATCCGGGAGCAACAAGCATCAAAAACCAAATTTCAAACAATCTCCTATATCGAAATACTAAATTCTAAAACCGAAGCCTTTAGTGCCTACTCATACTTAAATTCCGTCAGGTCTTTCAACCTGACGACACTAAAAAATCTGTTCTGACAATTCGCCTGACGGCACCCAGGTAAAATCTAAAATCAAATATAACCCGCGAGCCAATAGGCTATGATCCCCGTCCACTCCTTCAGCATCTTCTGCCAGTTGAGCATGGCACTAAGCTTCGGGATGAAAAGAACATCGGGAGTAAAGTAGCGTGGGTGTGAATAAAAATCTGTTCTGAACGGGATCACCTCCACACCTGTTTTTTCAAAACATCCGGTAGAGCGAACCATATGAAAGCCTGAGGTAATCAGAAGAGAAGGTGAACTTGCCCCGAGGCTGTCTAAAATAGCCTTCGACATTTCGGCAGACTCATGTGTGTTTCTTGATTCAGACTCCACCATCACCAGGCTGTCCGGTACACCCATCACCGTCATTGCTTTTTTGATTTCTCTAGCCTCTCCCTCCCCTGTAGGGATTAATCTCCCGGTGCCACCGCTCACCAAAATCTTTTTAATCAAGCCGCGCTTATAAAGATCAACTGCATGATAAACACGGTCTGCGCCTCTTGAAAAATAAATGCGGTCCCCTGGTTCTCGCTCAGCGCCCGTAACTCCTGTTAGCACAATGCCCCATTCGCAAGCTTGCGTACTGGCATAGGGTGTGGCCGTTCCCTCCCACCAGGTCATCACTTCATTTGAAATAAACTCGTTCGAGAAAAAGAAGAGCAGTACAAACCCCGTCCGGAATAACCTCTTTTTTAATGGCTGACGTTTGATCAATACCGAGGCTAAAAAAAAACCACAGACAAGCACCAACGGCATAGCCAGGTAGTGGAGTATTTTAGAGAGTGTGAAAAACACGTTAATCAATTTGAAAATGTGGTAATTTGATAATTTGAAAATTAGCCATGATTAGATTATCAAATCAATTTGAAAATTAAAACCATCAACTCCATTTTCAAATCTTCAAATTACCAAATTATCAAATTGTGATTATTTTCTCCGCAACACAGCCGGTGTAGATAAGGTACTAATGCCGTCTATCACTCTCCGCAGGGCATCAAAATAAAGTAAGATGGCCAACACGAGTGTCATCGACCAAATCACACCGGTATTGAAATAGAATGTATCGACATTCCGGTTCAAAAAATGTTTTGAAGCCATATAAAACTGGGCATTGAAATCAACTGTATGGTCCGGATCAGGGTCTTTATACACGGGGTATATTTTCTGAACAAGCTTTCCGTTCTTCTCAATAATCCGGTGCGTCTCATCCATGTTTTTGACCAATGCCGTTATAGCCTCGTTGTGATAGCGCTCCTTATACGCTTCAAACTCTTTTGTTTTCTCGGGTGTGCTGGTGAGTGTTTCAATCACTTTTTCGCGTGCCTGGTCTGCTTTAACAAACCGGTTTGAATAGAACTTGCGCAGCGTTTCAAGGAACTCATAGGCCCGGTTGAACGTAACGGAATCAAATTTTTGAGGAGTGAAATGATCCATCCATGGCGGCCGCTGTTCACCGGAAACCTTAAACTCGGTTTCCATCTCATTGCGAATTAATTCCAGGTTGCTCAGAAACTTAGGATCATTAGGATTCTTGTCATAAACCCCCTGGCAATATTGAAGGCGCGTTTCCAATTCAGGTATAAAATATACCTTTTGAAAATCCGATTGAGCCATCACTTTATCATACAAATAGAATTGTTCCTCATACGGATTGTCTTTAAACTGTGAAACCATGCTGGCTTCGAATGCCCAGCGGGAAGCCATTAAATCACCCACCAGGGGAACCGTTGAACTGTTGCCAATGGCAGGGTTCAGCTTGTCAAACTTTACCACTACTCCGCTCAAAATAAGTTGGGGTATTAACAACAGCGGAATTAAAATGTAAATCGTTACGGCCGAATTAAATCCTGAAGAAATATTGAGCCCCAGCATATTGGCAAAACAGGACGTGGTAAATAAAATAAACCAGTGCTCCAGCAACATACCGTGAATACCCAGGATATAGTTACCCACCATCACAAACATAAAAGTCTGAAGAGCGGAAAGCATAAACAGGATAGAAACTTTTGAGACTATATAACTGCTTCGGCTCAGGTGAAGAAATGCTTCGCGTTTTAGAATCTTACGGTCGCGGATAATTTCTTCTGCACTTACGGTAAGCCCCATAAACAAGGCCACGATCACGCTCATGAAAAGATAGGCAGGCAGATTGAGGTTCTTGCCAAACACATACCCGGTGATGCTCTCATCATCGATGTTATAATACCTGACAATAAAGGCAAGTATAAAGGCCAACAAGGGCGCCTCCAGCAGATTGATGATCATGTACTGCCGGTTGTGAATCTTTGACTGGATGTCGCGCATCGAAAATAAATGAGCTTGCTTAATCCGCGGGGGAATCCGCAAACTCGATTCGAGTTTATCGCCTGATGTCTTTACTTCTGGGAGGCGTGTGTTTTTAACAAAAAGGCCATTCCATTCTTTCGCAGTGATTTTACGCTCATTCGTAAACGCTCCGTATTCATTAATGACTTTCGTTTCGATGATATTGAAAATCTGCTCGGGGTTAACATTGCCGCAGGCATGACACTCGCCTACATCGCTGTTTATCATGTCGATGCTGCGTTTAAAATATACCACCGCATTAACGGGGTTGCCGTAATAAATCTGATAACCGCCTGAATCCAGTATCAGGAGTTTATCGAACATTTTAAAAATATCGGAAGACGGTTGGTGAATAACGGCAAAGACCAGTTTTCCCTTCAGCGATAGTTCCTTTAATAAGTCGATAATGTTCTCCGAATCGCGCGATGAGAGTCCGCTGGTGGGTTCATCGCAGAATAACACTGCCGGTTCCCTTAATAATTCCAACCCGATATTGAGGCGTTTACGTTGGCCGCCACTGATGGTCTTGCGTAATGGTGAACCAACCTTTAAATGTTTGATCTCATGCAGGCCCAGGTCTTCGAGTGTTTTAATGACGAGGGCATCTATCTCTTGCTGTGTTTTATTGTTGAAGCAAAGTTTGGCAGCGTAGTAAAGGTTTTGATAAACGGTCAGGTCTTCAATAAGTAAATCATCTTGCGGAACAAACCCGATAAGGCCTTCCACCTGCTTGGGCGATTTATGAATATCAATGCCGTTAATTAACACCTGACCTTGCGTAGGTTTCTCTAACCCATTAAGCACATGCAGCAGGGTGGATTTACCCGCACCACTGGCACCCATCAGGGCAATCAGTTTTCCAGATTCTTCCGCCAGCGTTACATCGCGCAGGCCAATACCTCCATTGGGAAATTCATAGATTATATTCTTAGCCTCAAAAGTGAGGCGCGGTTCATTGCCCTGCACTTTGAATACCTTCTGAATATCCCCGTAGTAAAGCGGCTCATCTTTATCCCATCGAAACATACTGCCTACAGCCACTACACCTACTGTTCCGGCTTTTATGGGCACACTGTTCAAATACACATCATCATGGCCTTCGAAGCGAAAGAAATAAAGTCCGAACTTCTGAATGAACAAAATGGACAGGAAACCATCGAGGTTCTTCCTTACGATCAGCCTGGCAACAGCCAGTGTCTGGGTGCCATTTGATACCATTAAAACTTCACCAAAATCAAGCTCATGGATTGACTTAGCGGTTACAAACCTTCGGATCAATGATGCTTCTTTTTCAGGAAGTCCAAACGCCTTACTGGTAGCATTTAACAATTGAAGCTCCCGGTCCGATACCTCTTTGTCGGCTATGACGATGCGTGCCAGTTCTAAAAAGATTACCACCTTCTGTTTTTGTGTAAGCTGGCGACTCACCTCTTCGCATATCTTGTTTATCTGGTTTATCTCTTCTGCGGTATCGGAAGCCCTGGTTGTGCTTTGATCGAATACGGTCAGGTAGGTCTCAATCCTGGCTTCATTCAAATGACTTCTGAGGAACTGTCTTACTTGCTCGCGTTCTTGTTGGGTTACTTCTTCCTGTCTTGCCAATACAGCAAATAATCGAAGGATGGCTTTTAGTACCTGTTCGCTCATGCATCTGGGAGTTTGATTTTAAATATAGTGAAATCAGATTAAGCCTACTTTGTTGTGTTTCGGAATTTATCCCAAAATTGTCATTAGGAATAACAATTTTGCCCGAAGGGTGACAATGCTGACTGAATCGTCAGCATTGTCAGGATTAACCTCCTACGAGACTGATACGACTGTAGGGGTCGTCAGACCTGACATTGAAAATGAAAAAGAAATAGGAAAGTAAACCTTTCATTTTCTATCGTCAGCACAAAGTGCAAAAAAGTCTAATAACTTTTTTGGGTTATTGCTTCATAGCACTAAGGACATCTTTTTAAGTACAGGAAGAACGATAATCCTCTCTTATTCTTCACCCTATAAAAACACGTTGCTTTTAACCTATATTTCTATTTTGATGTGTTATTATCAGTCCCGTTATGGACGCAAATACAGGTAGAAAGACGAACAATGAATTTTCACCAAGTGCCGTCAGGCACGGAATAGTCAACCGGTTTAAACACAAACCGTTCATCGTAATTAATTTCAAATTCCTTTAACAGAGCTTCATATTCTTCGATGAACCTTCTCTTTTTATGATGTTCTTCCTGGTTTTTTATATATTGAATAACATCCGGCAAGTTAGATTTACCATATGAAAAAGCGCCATATCCCTCCTGTCATGAAAACTTTCCTTTAACAAATCCTTTTTCGTTGATCCATTTGGAGGAACCGCCTTTAATATCCTGCATAAGTTCTGACAAGGATTGTGATGGTCTAAATCCGAAAAGAATATGCACATGATCGGGCATTCCATTGATAGCTAACAGCTTATGTTTATTGTTCTGAACAATTCCGGTAATGTATTTGTACAATTCGTCCTTCCAGTTACGCTGGATAATACAATCCTGTTTTGAACAGCAAAAACTGCCTGAATATGAATTTGGGACTACGGTTAATATTGGATTCCTGGTGCTACCTGTATATTGTCCCTCACGGGACGATAGATTCTCATTATTGACTTTGTGATATATCTTTAAAGGTTCGTCTAGGTATTAAAGCCTCACCTCAAGTTAAATGAAACTTGACAAAGTAGGATTGAAAAAGCACTCTCAAAAAATAATCGGCTTTAAAAGCAAAACCCCCGACAGTTGCCAGGGGTTTGAATAAAACAAGTTTCTTCTTACTCAGTAATATCACTTCTGAGTTTGGTTATGATGGTGTTGATCTGCTCCAGGTTCTTATCAGTAAGCAACAGGTCAGCACGGTTGTTTTTGATCTGCTCTTCAATCTTTAACGCGGCATAGGCGGTTTCAAGCTGGGTGATATCGCTGGTCATCCTGGTAAGCAGTTCGTCCTGATCCTGAGCGCTCAGCATTTTCTTTAATTCGGTAACGGCTTTCTTCTGGTTAAGAACCGTTTGAATGATGGGTGTTAAGATAAGGTTACGCTTGTCGTCAGGAAGCAAGTCTTTAGGGTAACTTTTCACTAATCCGGTAGAAATATACAAGCCTTCTACAAAACTGCCTGTGATGACTAACGAAGCAATCTTATTGCGGCTTTCATCTTTCAGAAAATCACCTGTTTTCTTGGATGTTTCATCCAGAATCCTTGCCAGTGAATCTTTATTGGAAATATTGGCTTCAAATTTTTTGAGCAGTTCGTTGTCAAAAGAACCTGCTACCTGGAGGCTTTCTGCTAACAATTTGCAGGATGTGAGGTAGTCGATAGCTTCCTGTGTTTTATCGTAAGAAGACAGGTAGCCAATGTCGGCAATATAGACACCGAGATTCAAAGCGGCTTTGTCTGTGCGCGTGGCATACTGATCTGCTTTGGTTCTGGGATTCAATAACCCTTGATTAAATTCAGCGCCCGTAGCCTGTAAAACATACGGGATTTCCGTGGGTGATGGAATATCATACACCACTTGCTCAATCTGTTGCTTCAGGCTTTCCTCAGCAGCTTTAAACTCATCAGAATTCTTATCCTTATCGCTGCCTGAAGATCCACAAGATGAAAGACCAAACGCCAGGGAGACGCCAAATAAAATGACTCTAATCGGGTTAAATTTCATATGAAATGGTTTGTTAAAACAGGTTTAGACTTCAATTTTAACATATTTTAAATGCCCCTGAAAGGCGACCCCATAATTTTTTGTCGAAAAGATTTATAAAAAAAGGAGATTTTGAATTAAGTTACAGTAAGTTACCGCTTTTAGTAATGGGCGCTCCCCTCGTACATACTACCGTGCTGATTGACGACAGCGATATCGATCTTTTTATCCAAAGAAGATTTTTGGAGGTATATAATTTCTCTGAAAAGTTAATTACTTATAACTCAGCTGATGAGGCCCTCAGAAAACTTCAAAACGGCATTACAGATATTCCAGACCTTATCTTTCTTGATCTGAACATGCCCGAAATTGACGGTTTTGGGTTTTTGGAAAAGTTCAATGATTTACCGGAACTTATAAAAGCTAAAACCAAGATTGTTGTACTTACCAGTTCGAATAGCAGACGCGATCGCGAGCAAAGCCTCAGTTACTCGCAGGTAATTCACTTCATAACCAAGCCATTAAAGCAAACAGATATTGAGAGCCTGAAAGCGCTTTTAGTTACACATTAGCTGATTTACTGATCCAGCCAGTTTTTAAAATCCTGCACACGCTCACGCGCTACAATAATGTCATGGTCATCACTCGTTTTTAGGGAGAGCTTGATGCGGCTGTTTGTATAACTCACAATATCCTGGATTGAATCAAGCGCGATCAGATACTTTCTGTTGATACGGAAGAACCGTTCAGGATTAATCATTTCCTGCACCTGATCTAACGTAAAGTCAAGAATACTTTTACGGCCATCTTTAGTTTGTGCGAACGTGGCTTTCTCAAGGCTGAAGAAAAAAAGAATATCATTCACCTCAATCGACTTCAAATGCTCGCCCACCTTGATCATGAAACGCGTTTTATATCGCTTTGTCAGGTGTTGAATAGTTTCCAATAACTTAGAGGAATCAAGCTGGGATGGAGCTCTCAGCGTTTTGTATTTGTTTAATGCGCGCCCCAGATCTTCTTTATCAACGGGCTTAAGAATATAATCGATACTGTTTACTTTGAATGCCTGTAAGGCATATTCATCGTAGGCGGTTGTGAATATGACGGGACTCTTCACGGGTACCTGCTCAAAAATCTGAAAGCTGACACCGTCTGCTAGTTGGATATCCATTAACACAAGATCGGGTGAAGGATTATTCTTAAACCATTGAACTGATTTTTTAACAGAATCAATTTTATCAAGTACGCGCGATCCTGGGAGTAGCTCAAGGACCAACGCTTCGATACGCCTGGCAGCCTGAGGTTCGTCTTCGATAATAAGTATCGTCACTTATGCGGGATGAATTAGCGGTAATTTTACTAAAAATATATCGGCTGTTTGCTGAATGGCTACTTTCTTATCGCTCAGGAACTCATATCGCTTTTGAATATTCTCCAGTCCCAGGCCCGGAGAAGACTCGCCCATCGAAGATTTTTTTTGCAAGTTATTTTCAACCACTATAAAGTCGGCATCAGTATATAATTTGATGTGAAGAGGATTTTCTTCAGACACCTCATTGTGCTTTACGGCATTTTCAATAAGCATTTGAATAGCCAATGGGGCTACCATGGATTGAAGTCCGTTCAGGTCCATGTCAAAGGTCAGTTTGTCTCCAAACCGAATCTGCTGAAGATAGGAGTATGACTGAAGAAACTTTACCTCCTCTTCCAAGGGAACAACTTCTTTATCGCGGGTATCTAACACATACCGATATACTTCTGAGAGCTGCTTGATGAACTTGACTGCTTTTTCCTGATCTTCATACACCAGGTTGGTGAGGGCATTGAGACTATTAAATAAAAAGTGCGGATTCACCTGACTTTTCAGACTTTCGTATGTAGCCGTCATGCTTTCTTTTTGATACCGCTCGGCTTCTACGGCCGATCGTTTCCATTCAATTAAGAAACCGCGACCGTGAAAGAACAAAGAGATGAAAAAAGTAATGAGTAATGCGTTTATGACAATGTCAGTGTAATCACCAAATTGAGCATTCCATGCCCATTGCCATGCCTCAATAAGCAAAACAATTGCCAGCACTGAAAACACCACGGTGCCAACAACTCCTGCAAAGAGTCTTTTAGTCGGGGCGTGAATCCATGAAATTTTTTTATCAAGAAAATCATTCAACTCACCGTTCACCGTCCATAGAGACATCCACGCCATAACGGAGAAGAGAACATTCCAACCGTACTTAACCCAATCGCCCCAACAGGACTCACACATGAAATAAATGCCAATGATGGAACCGGGTATGGCCACCAGCGTTCCCCATGCGTACTCCTTAAGTTTCGAACTGTGTTTCACGTTCTTATTGTAGATTTTAGATCACTGTTGTCCGGTTAAAAATGTAAATCGTAAGTAAATCTATAATTCTGTTTAATAAAGGCAGTTTTCGTAGCCGGTATCAAAGCAAGACTCACATTTTTTAAGCTCTTTGTTTCGCCTCCCTGTCTTCAAAGCACCTCCTGTTTTTACTTTCTTTTCTTTTGCATGCCCAAAAGAAAAGAAGCAAAAGAAAAAGGCAGAACGAAAAAAGCCCATTCTACCCGCGCTAACCGCTTCTTACGCTCTTTCCCGAATGGGCCGCGCTTTTCGTTCACTCCCACCGCACCTTTTCTTTAGTAAGAGCATCAATTGAAAGATAACTACGAGCTACTTCTCAATTTTTTTACCGGACAGTAGTGATTTTAGATTGTCGATTTTAGATTGATTTTAATCGATAACTTTAAATCTACAATCTTCAATCTACAATCTAAAATGAGAATGATCCTTACTTACATTGAGCCTGAAGACGCACGGCCATCTCCTTTCCCCACTGGGGTGCTAATGGATTTTCAGACTTATAGGTGTCGAACTTTTCAATGGCTTTTGTCAATGTTCCGCAAGCTTCCGTAACCGGTGAACCAAAAAACTGAGCTGTTCCGTATTGCATTTGGGCTAACAAGGCAAGTGCCCTCGGGTTCTCCGGGTTTTGCTGAACGGCTTTGCTAAAGGCCTGAAAAGCCAGCCCTGCATATTGTTGGCCGCGTGCAGCCGGATCAACCGTAACGCGAATCATGTGAATGAATCCTTCCATTGATGTTAATTCAGAATCATCTGGGTTGATTGCTTTTGCTTTTTCCAACGCTGCCGCAGCGGCATCCAGCCATTGGTCTTTTTTCGCTCCATCCTCTTCACGATTGGCGAGCATCACATACCCGAAAGAGGCGTAGTAGTAAGGTTCCCATTTTGTTTTCTCAGCCCCACCAATGCGATCTAGCGAATTGACAGCTTGTTGAATTTCATCTGATGATTTTGATGTGTACACGATCATTATATTCTTTTGCATGGCTTCCAGATATTGATCGTTAGCATTGGCAAACGCACTGATTAAGAGTGCTACACTGAAGATTAATTGCTTTTTCATAATCGTTACATTTAGTTGTTAGTTGTTAGTTCTTGGTTGTTCGTAAGGCATGGGGCATTAAAATCGTAAATCGTAAATCGTAAATAATTACAAACTCGGTAGCTGGTTAATGGTTTTCTCCTTCGAGAGTGTTATAAATATTCCCAGGAATAAAAATCGCCTGGCCGGCTGGCGGATGGCGCGACTGGCATACATACCATCACCATTTTGCGTGTTGCCAAATTCGTAACCAAAGATGTTGTCTCTGCCTAATACATTGGTGCACGAGAAGTAAACAATAACATAAGGTTTAGGCAGGTAACTCCAGTTGAAACTTAAAATCATGGTACGCAGGCGTACGGGCAGTCATAAATCCAACTTCATTCGGGTTGTTGTATGGTCTTCCGCTTGTCCATGAATAGGTAAATCCCAGTTGCGATTTTAAGTCGCTTATAAAATGTTTGTACACGGCAGAGAAGTTATGCTTTGATGCAAACGAAGGAGTTGTTGATGAAGGGAAATCTAAATAGGTTCTTTTTGTATCGAGGAAGGAGTACGAAATCCAGTAGTCAACTTTTCTAAAGGTCTTGTTATCTCGCCAGAACAATTCAAAACCCTTGGCATAACCATGGCCGGTGTTAGTAACTTCGTTATCCTGAATCCTTACCAGGTTGTTATATTTTTTATAATAGAGCTCGGCCCGGAAAGTGCGGTTGTTTTCAATCAATTGATAATTTAAAATGTAATGATCGGCCTGTTCTTGTTTCAGTTGATCATTCCAGCGCAGGTATTCGTTCTTTACAGATTGGCGAAACTTTCCATATGCCAACGAAAACTGACCAGCTGAACCCGGTTTATAAGCTAATGAAATCCGTGGATCCAGGTAAAACTCATTGCGTAATGAATGGTGCTCCAATCTCACGCCTGCCCGTGTTACAAACCGGTTACTGGCATAGATATCTATTTCTGCGAATGAGGCCGAAATCAATTCATGAAACGTTAAGGATTGGGTTGTTGTATCAATACTGGCCCGGTAGTCTCGGTCAATTATTTCCACACCGGTTTTGAGTTCGATACCATTGGCCAATGAACCTTCAATTACCCCTTTTGAATGAATGCCTCGCTCCTCTTCTACCATGTTTATATCATCAAGGGCAACCTGATTTTTTAAAAGTGTATACGATCCACCTCCCCGTAGCGACCAGTTTTTATTTAACTCTGTTTTATAAAATCCATTCACGTAGCGATAATCATTGGTGAGATCATACAGTTGCCTGATTGAGTAGTCATCAATATCATGATTGTAAATAGAGAAGTCGGAGTGATTGAAATTTCCATAGAATTTCACCATGCCCGTTTTTCCAACTTCATGGCGAAAGGCTGAACTGCCTTCAATGGCTGCGGGCGGGGTTCTCCAATCTATTTCCTGGTTAATCAATCCGAAGTACGGACGGATATTTGTGTACTGAATTTTACCAGCCAATGATCCGCGTGCCCAGGCTTGTGTATGGGCCACATCAGCACCCACTGACATGATGCCAATATCGGTTCTGGTTAACGTCTCCTGATCTTTTGAATCGAGTACCAGCGCTGATGACAATGCCTGGCCGTATTCTGCGGAGTAGCCCCCGGTACTGAAGCTTGTACCTTTAAACATAAAGGGCAAAAATCTTCCGCGCGAAGGCGTATTGGGTGCTGACGGACTGTATGCATCCAGCACGAGTATGCCATCAATAAATGTTTTGGCTTCATTACCATCTCCGCCCCTAACGAAAAGCCTTCCGCTCTCTCCCACTTTCTGCGTTCCGGGTAATGTGTTGAGAGCACCAGCAATATCAGCGGTAGCTCCTGCGGTGGTAGCGATGTCAACAGCCTTGAAAACGGTTCTGCGTGCTTCATCACTGGCTGTGAATGAGCCTGCACTAATGGTAACAGCTTCCAATTGGTTGATTTCTTCCTGGAGCTGGACTGATAGATTAATATTCTTCGAGAGAGAAATTTGTTGTTTATATTCTTTAAACCCAATGACCTTAACCACTAAGGTTTTAACACCTTGTTCAGAAGTTTTGAAGCTAAATTTACCTTCCACATCAGAGCTCGCTCCGTCATAGGTGCCATCAATAAAAATATTAGCTCCGGGCAAGACCTCGCCATTGTTGTCCTTTACAACGCCATTGATTTGAATCTGCGAGAAGCCTGGTAGTCCGATAACCAGTGTTGCGATTGCTAGTAGGATCACTTTCATAAATCTTTTTTTGGTCGATTACACAGCAAAGATTAGCTGCGCAGACGGGCTCTTTAAATAAGAGTTACTGAAGTGTTAAACCTGGCAGATGACTTGTTTTAAGAAAGCGATGGGTGTTTCGCCCGATTAAGTTATTTTTGGGGTTCGAAACTGCCTAAACGGACAGGCAGGTTAGATTTTTAAACATATTATGGCGGAATACAGCAAAGAAGAGATCAAGAAAATTGAAGAAAAATGGCGCAAAACCTGGGAAGAAAGGGGCGTTTATAAAGTCAGTAACAACACCACGAAGCCCAAGTATAATGCGCTGGATATGTTCCCTTATCCATCGGGAGCGGGGCTTCACGTTGGCCACCCACTGGG
>JAKEEN010000190.1 GCA_022616575.1 Flammeovirgaceae bacterium | reverse complement strand
GCGGATGAAAAGGGACACAATGCAACTTAAAAATACACTGGAAAAAATTGCCTTCATTTATTCACGATCTAATGACATTGAGAATTCATTAAAATACAATCTTCAAATATTGGAGATCAACAGACAATTAGGCGATTTCGCTAATACGGCTTCTACGTTAAATACCATTGGTAATCAGTATAAAGACCTGAAAAATTTTGATAAGGCCTTGGAGAATTATCAAGCAGCCTTGTCCATAAATCGCCAAACTAATAAGAGCGGAGAAAATGATAACAGCATAGTAACCAACCTAATCAACATTGGGGTGATTTATCAGTCGCGTGGTGATAGCAGAAATTCAATCAGGAGTTTCAATGAGGCGTTGGAAATTAAGGAAAAGAAAGGCACTGGGGTAGAGCTAGCTGTTATGCATAATTACCTGGCATCCTTGTATCTCACACAAATAAATTACACAGAAGCTGAAAATCACACAAGGGAAGCCATTTCGTTATTGAGTGCAACCGGAAACAGACGCATGCTGGCAACAAATTATAAGCGACTATCAGAAATTTATGGGAAACAGAATAGCTATGAAAAAGCATTAGTGAACTATCAAATCTATTCAATGCTAAAGGATAGTTTACTTTATGCGGATCAATTGGCTCAGGAAAAAGAGAAGCTGAAGGAATTTGTTATTGAGACTACCGAGAAAGAAGCTAAACTGAGTTTGATTGACCAACAAATACAGGCGCTTGAGCTGCGCAACGAAAAGGAAATTGCAGAGCGCGAAAAACAACAAATCGAGTTATTGTTAAAAGAGAAAGAACTGCAGAATGTGTCTTTGCAAAACAAACAACTGGCCCAAGCCCGTTCTGTTCAGGAACTTCAGCTTCAACAAGGGAAGATAGAAAAAGAAAAGCAAGAGAAAGAAATACTTTTGCTGGAACAGAAACGTGATTTTGAGATTCAACGAGGCGAGCTATTAGAGCAAGAACGTCAGAAAGAAATAACCTTTAAAAATACCGAACTTGCGTTGCAACAAGCCCAGTTAGAACGTGTCAGTGCACGACAACAGTATCTTATTTATACAGCACTTTTATTTTTTGCCATCATCCTTCTCGTCCTTATTGGTTATGTTATTAAACAGAAGGATAATAAAAAACTGAAAGCACAGAAGGAAGAAATTGAATCAATCAATAAAACGCTGGTAGAGCTTAACGAAGAAAAGAATGATTTGATTGGCATTGTCGCGCACGATTTAAAAAGTCCGCTAAACCAGATTAGCGGTATGCTCGAAATAATCAAACTCACCAACAAGGATCAGCCCGTGGAACAACATGAATACACCGCTAAAATCGAACAGTCCACAAACAGGCTAAAAAAAATGGTATCCAAAATATTGGATGTCAGCGCTATTGAATCGAAGACACTTAATATTACGCTGGAGAAAATCAACATCACCGAACTGCTGAATGAAATCGTAACTCGATTTACGGCCCAGGCAACGAAAAAGGATATTACTATTGTTAAAGAATTTGAAGAGCTCATTCCTTCTATTTTGAGTGATAATGGGTATGTGTCTGAAGTGTTAGAAAATCTTATGTCGAATGCAGTAAAGTATTCTCCATTAGGCAAACTAGTTACTATTAGACTTAGCAAGAAAACCCCTTATGTACGTGTTGAATTTATTGATCAGGGGCAAGGCATAAGTGAAAAGGATATGAAGAATCTATTTGGTAAATACCACAAACTGAGTGCGAGACCAACCGCAGGTGAAGATTCAACGGGGCTTGGCTTATCGATCGTAAAGAAATATGTACTTGCGCTAAACGGAAGAGTTTGGTGCGAAAGTGAGGAGGGGAAGGGTTCAAATTTTATAGTGGAATTGCCGGTTTCTTGAAATTTACAGGTGCCTCATTATTTTTTTTAAGGAAAGTCTTATGGAATCTGCTCGCCTGTTGCATCCTAAGGCCAAACAAAACTCCAAAGACAATGAAAACTATTCGCAAAATAAGCCAGCGATTGTCAAAAACCCTGTTTGCTTTTTTAACGATTACCCTACTGGTGGGCATTCAACCGGCTCATTCAAAAGCTGTCCGGTCTGATGAAATCCTGAAAGACAAGCCATCTAAAGACCAAAGCATTATGCTCGCCCTGTTGCTTGATACCAGCAATAGTATGGATGGCCTTATTGAACAAGCCAAGTCGCAGTTGTGGAAAATCGTGAATGAACTTGCCGGTGCCAAATGTGATGACGGCTCTCGGCCAAAAATTAAGATTGCACTGTATGAATATGGCAATGACGGCCTGCCTTCATCAGAAGGATATATTCGCCAGGTAAGTGGCCTTACCAGCGATCTGGATTTGATATCCGAAAAGTTATTTTCACTCACTACCAATGGCGGCAATGAATTTTGTGGCCATGTAATTAAAACATCGCTCAATCAATTGGCCTGGTCAACTTCGGGTGCTGATTTAAAATTGATTTTCATTGCCGGCAATGAGCCATTTACACAAGGAGAAATTCCTTATCGTGCTGCCTGTTCATTAGCCAGGGAAAAAGGTGTAGTAGTGAATACCATTTTCTGTGGAGATTTTCACGAAGGCATGCGAACCAACTGGAAAGACGGTGCTGATATTACCGGTGGAACATACATGAGCATCGCACAAAACAGCAAAACGGTTTACATTCCTACACCCTATGATAAGCGAATTGATGAGTGCAATGAGCGCCTGAATGATACATACATTTATT
>JAKEEN010000189.1 GCA_022616575.1 Flammeovirgaceae bacterium | reverse complement strand
ATTCGCGTGGCATCAGAGACTTATTTTAATAAGCCTCCGGATAGTTTAAATATTCAGGAGTCAGCCGTGTTGGTGGGAATGCTTCAGGCCATAACCAGGTTCAACCCGGTTCTCAATCCAGAGAATGCCCTCAGTAAGCGAAATGAAGTGATTGCTAAATTATACAAACACAGGTATATCAAATCAAAAGAAGAGTACGATTCGATCAAGGCATTACCCATTCAATTGGAATATAAAGTACAAAATCAAAACGTAGGATTAGCTACTTATTTCAGAAGAGTATTGGAACCTGAATTAATGGTGTGGGCTAAAGAAAGAGGTATTGATTTATGGGAATCAGGTTTGAAGATTTACACAACCCTTGACAGCCGTATGCAGCAATATGCAGAAGAGGCAATGGAAGAGCACATGGCCAATCTTCAAAAGGATTTCACTGAGCATTGGAAAGGAAGAAATCCATGGCTCGATGATGACTGGCATGAGATCAAAGGCTTCCTCAACATGCGCATTAAGCAAACAAGCACGTACAAAGCATTGGTTGAAAAATATGGAGCGGGATCTGACTCTGTCAAAATTATGCTTAACCTGAAAAAACCCATGCGCATTTTCACATGGAAGGGTGAACGCGACACCCTTTTCAGTTCGATAGATTCATTGAATTATTATAAGCGATTCCTGCATGCGGGTTTTGTCGCCATGGATGCTCAAACAGGTGCTGTAAAAGCATGGGTTGGGGGCATCAATCATAAATACTTCAAGTATGATCATGTGAAACAAGGTAAAAGACAACCCGGATCAACCTTCAAACCTTTTGTTTATGGAACTGCGATGGAAGCAGGGTATAATCCTTGTTTGAACAAGGTAGATGTTTCTCCAAGTATTCCTGTTCCCGGGGGTGTTTGGTATCCGCCAAATTCATCCGGTGACCGTGGAACCGGAGAGAAAATGACACTTCGCCAGGCAATGGCCCGATCCGTCAATTCTATCACCGCCCAGGTAATGATGGAAGTCGGCCCTGCTAATGTGGTTGCATTCGCCAAAAGAGTTGGAATTACAAGCCCCCTTGAACCAGTTCCTTCTCTATGTCTTGGGGTTAATGATGTTTCCCTTTTCGAACTTGTTGGCGCCTATGGAACTTTTGTTAATAGTGGTATCTATACACAACCATATTATATCACCCGCATTGAAGACAAGAACGGAAACGTGATTGAAAACTTTGTACCCAAAACACGTGAAGCAATCAGTGAACAAACAGCCTTTAAAATGATCTATATGCTGCAGGGTGGTGTTGTTGAAGAAGGGGGTACGTCCAGAGGCTTGCCCCTCGATCTAAAAATCGATAATGAGATTGGTGGTAAAACAGGAACTACCAACAACGCTTCTGATGGATGGTATATGGGCATTACACACAACCTTGTTGCGGGCGCCTGGGTCGGTGGTGATGAACGAAGTATTCATTATCGCAGCTGGGATATGGGAACGGGCTCAAGAACGGCACGTCCCATCTGGGCAAACTTCATGAAGAAGGTATATGCCGATGAAAGCCTTGAGTATAAAAAGGGTTCTTTTAAACGCCCGATACGTGGGATGGACATCAATCTGGATTGCAGTAAGTACGAAACCATACCTGATTCTTTGGGCGTGGTTGAAGAACCCTGGCAAATTGATGATATGAATTAATGAATGAATACTTTAAAACAGATCATTCAAAATCTGCCTGATAACCCAGGCGTATATCGTTTTTACAATAATGAGAATACACTCATTTACGTTGGGAAAGCTAAAAATCTAAAGAAAAGGGTAAGCAGCTATTTTACCAAGACGAGCGGTACAAGCCGAAAAACACTGAAGCTCGTTTCCGAAATAAAGAATATCGAGTGCACAGTTTCGAATACCGAGTTTGATGCGCTGTTACTTGAGAATAATTTTATCAAGCAGAATCAACCGAAATACAATATCCTTTTAAAGGATGATAAAACCTTTCCGTACATCTGCATTTTAAAAGAACGTTTCCCCAGAATTATCTACACGCGAAAATACGTTCCCGCTCAGGGCGAATATTTCGGGCCTTATTCCAGCGTAGTGGCAATGAAGAATGTGCTGGAATTGGTTCGAAAACTTTATTCAATACGAACTTGCTCACTCTTATTGAGTGAAAATAATGTTGACGAAAAAAAATTTAAGGTCTGTCTCGAATTTCACATTGGTAATTGCAAGGGGCCCTGTGAAGGCCTCCAGCAAGAGCAGGAATATTTATCCGAGATTTCAGAGGCAAGAGATGTGCTAAAAGGAAGCCTCACGGTCGTTGCCCAGCATTTTAAGCGCGGCATGCAGCAAGCTTCAGAAAATCTCGAATTTGAAAAAGCGCAACGCTATAAAGAGAAGCTTGACCTGCTGGAAAAATTCCAAACAAAATCATTGGTTGTGAACCGCGATCTGACCGACATTGATGTTGTCACCATCTCAGGTACTGAATCGTTTGCTTACATCAATTTCCTGATCATCAAAGAAGGAGCAATTGTCTTTTCTAAATCCATTGAACTCCAGAAAAAGATTGAAGAGGCAGATGATGAACTGATCAGTTTTGCTTACCATGAGTTGAGATCACAAACGAACAGCACAAACACAGAAGTTTTTAGCAATATTGAAATAAGCACCCTTGACGAAAGCATTACGTGTATTGTTCCGAAAATCGGTGATAAGAGAAAACTTGTGGCATTATCAATAAAAAATGCATTAGAGTTGAAGCGTGAAAGGGAATTAGTAAGGGCCGAAAGAAAAAGTAAAAAGCCGGAAGTACTCAACATCCTTCAAAAAGATTTACGCCTGCCCACCTTACCCGAAAGAATTGAATGCTTTGACAATTCAAATTTGCAAGGCACTACTCCCGTGGCATCTATGGTTTGCTTTACCAATGGCAAACCCGACAAAAAAAACTACCGGCACTTCAATATCAAAACGGTAGTTGGGCCAGATGATTTTGCCTCCATGAAAGAGATTGTGCACAGGCGTTACTCTAGAATTCTTGCAGAAGATCAAAAACTCCCGGATCTCATTTTAGTTGACGGAGGCAAAGGCCAGCTCAGCAGTGCTTGTGAAGCACTACAGGAGCTTGGGATTTATGGACAAGTACCCATTGCAGGCATAGCCAAAAAGCTAGAGGAGATTTATTACCCTGAAGACCCATTGCCGCTCCTGATCAACAAGAAGTCTCCAGGGCTAAAACTTCTACAGCAAATTCGCGATGAAGCACATCGGTTTGCAATTACGTTTCATCGTCAAAAGAGAAGTTCAAACACAATCAAAACTGAGCTCGATCAAATTAAAGGCATTGGCAAATCAACGTCAGAAAAACTACTGAAACACTTTAAGTCGGTTAAAAAAATTAAAGAGGCCTCGTATGAGGAGATCGCTGAGGTAGTAGGAAAGAAGAGGGCCGGGCAGCTAAAGTCTTTAAAATAAAAAAAGTCCTGACGTTGTCATCAGGACTTTCTAATCTCAAAACTAAACTATTAAAACTCCCAAAGGTTATGTTCTTTCTCCATGAGCATCATTTCCGCTTGTTCCATCGCCCAAACAGCTTCACGATAAGGCCTTCCATTCATTCGATAAATTTCTGCAATGGTAGCATCATCAGGGTTTTCAATTTTATCAATAGTTCCGTGGAAAAGTCTTAACAAAAATGCATCGGCAAAATTCTTGTTCTCAGCGGTGTTCTGGTAGTTAAACCAAACAGCTTTCTCCGGGTTGTTACGAAACACTTTCTCTAAATCTTTGTATTTGTAGAAACCTAGCGACTTAAAGGTATTTGTATTCGGATCAAGCACTTGCAATTCGATACATTGAATATCATAATACAAGCGGGACCTTCTCTTATCAAAAATTATATCCTCCACCAGGTTCAGGCGGGTTACATCCCTGGCTTGATAATCCAGCGCTTTTCCTTTGGTAGTAACTACCCACTCCTGAGCAGTTCCGGCAGCTGCTTGTTCAGGATTAAGGCCTGTATTATTATCAATTTGCGACTCGTAGTTTCTGCCATTAAATAATGCAACATCACCCTGATAGTAGGTAGCGGCAGGATCCCAAGCCGGAAATGCCTGGCCAGCCTGTTGAGTCATTTGGCTGATAAACTCATCCTTTGGGTATTTAGTCTTCAGTGAATCGCTCTTGTATACATCTGGTATTTCGCCACTTCTCGCGGCATCCAAAATCAACTTGGTGATTTCGCCATTTCTTGAGAACAAACCTTTGTTTTGTTTCTCAGTGAGGTCAATTCGCCTCCAGGTCCTAAGCTTATATAAATGCTCATACCTGGCAATGGGGTTAATTGAATTAGGATTATACTGAGGTAATTCCTTTTGTGCAAAAGAACCAAAACTCAGCAACAATAATCCTCCTACGAAATAGCGTTTCACAACCATGTTATTTTACTTGAATGAAAATAATATCCTGTCCAGTTACCGTAACTGGTTCCATATTCTTCTTAAAGGTGATACGGTTGACCTTTTTAGGTTCGATGATAATTTGATATCCCGGACGCATTAAGCTTCTCCACGCTCCTAAATCGATAATTTCGCTTGTGGCATTAATCTCTGCTACACGCGTAGTACCGCTTGCTAAAATAATACTTGCCTCTCTCAGGCGATAGTTTGCATCACCAGGGCAATCATCTTTAAAGTTCGATTCAGCATCCACATTGACACGAAGTCCGGCAATTGATCCGGCACGGATACCAGCCTTTAAATCGATGTCACGGCCATTATTATCGCGAGCAACAATTTTGGGTCTTGGAATGGGCTTAACATCAAATTTTTCAGATCCCAGAGGTGTTCCGGCATTGCTTACCGAAACTGTAGCAACTCGCTGATTTGGAATAATAGTAACCTGACCAGCTTTTGAACCTTTAACAATTTCACCTCCTTGAATAGAGAAGGAAGGATTGTAGTTGGTACCGAGCGTGGGAACTTCGATCATTACATTATTACCGCAATTCAT
>JAKEEN010000188.1 GCA_022616575.1 Flammeovirgaceae bacterium | reverse complement strand
GGATTGAACATATTGAGTTGAAGTATCCTGTGTTAAGAATTGTATCTACATCAAAAATCACTGACCTCGAAACAGAGCTGCAGCAATTGGTTTTAGAGAAACAAAAATTGAGTCTCCAAATAATTCTTGTAAAGGCAAAAGAGGGCACCTATGAGCAGGTTGAATACAACAGGCTAAACAACAGGGTTACGTACCGAGACTTGCTTCATCAGGCCACGAAGCGGAAAAAAATATGGCCGCTGAGAAAGGTATTAAGTGAATTTACTGAAGAGGTTTTCAAATTGGTGCCATGCTGGTTAGCTTCACCAGAATCGGCTTCAGCCGTGTTTCCGATGACTGAAATTTTTGATCTTGTGATTTTTGATGAAGCTTCCCAATGTTTTGCCGAACGGGGCATTCCGGTAATGTACAGGGCCAAAAATATTTTAGTTGCCGGTGATTCGAACCAATTGAGACCGGGAGATTTTTACCAAGTACGATGGGAAGGAGATGACGATTTGCCTGAGACTGAAGTAGACTCGCTTCTGGAGTTAACTGAGCGGTATGTATCATCTGTCCACTTGCAAGGCCATTATCGAAGTAAATGCTTTGAGTTGATTGAATTTTCAAACAAGTATTTTTACAAGAACAGGTTGGTGTTGCTTCCTGATCGCCATTATCTAAATGAAAAACCGCTCGCTATCAAATATGAGAAAGTAAATGGAGTTTGGGAAAATCAAACAAATGTTGAAGAAGCACAGAAAGTAGTAAGTGTTATCAATGAAATATTAAGAGAAGACAAGCAGCGATCTATTGGGGTTGTGACATTCAATGCACCGCAACAGGAGTTGATTCTGGATGTTCTGGAAGAAGAGTTTTTACAAACGGGGTTAACGATTCCGGAGACTTTGTTTATTAAGAATATTGAAAATGTTCAAGGAGATGAGCGTGACATTATAATTTTTTCTACGGCTTATGCGCCTGATAAAAAAGGCAAGCTCACATTACAATTTGGCAGCCTGAGTAGTGCAGGGGGACAGAATAGGTTGAATGTTGCGATTACGCGGGCAAGAGAGAAAATTATTATTGTTTCAAGCTTATACCCTGAACAGCTAATGGTTGATGATACCCGAAATGAGGGTCCTAAATTGTTAAAACTGTATTTACAATTTGCAAAAGAAGTAAGTGACAGAGTGTACCAACAAACTTTAAAAAATGGGGTTAATGTAAATTATAGCCTTCAATTGAAACGATTACTTCAGAACGAAATGCTTCAGCAAGAATCAGTGTGGAAGATTAATACACTTCCCTTTGCCGATATGCATGTAGAGCGCCTGGATCAATATCAGGGTGTGGTGCTGACAGACGATGATTGTTATTATCAAAGCTTGTCTGTGAAAGATAGTCACGCGTACACGCCCATTACATTGTCGTCCAAAAACTGGCCGTCAAAAATTGTGTACAGTCGCCAATATTGGAATGATCCAGATAAGGTAATTACTGAATTGCGAAGGCTCTGATTTAAAATTAAGCCGCTGAATTAATTTGTAATGATTCGGAGTGCTGACTGAGGTCCAACCCCATCCGCTCATCATCGGTTGAGACACGCAGCCGGGTCATCATACCGGTAAGCTTGAAAATCAACCACGAGCCCCCAAAGGTGAATACACCCACAATAAGTAATGCGAGCAGGTGGTAATAAAATGTCTGGGTTTCGCCATAGATCAATCCGACTTTGTCAGCAAAGAGGGCTGTCATGATCATGCCTACAATTCCGCCTACACCATGGCACGGGAAAACATCAAGGGTATCATCTAAGGAAGTTCTGTTTTTGTAGTACACCGCCAGGTTGCTTACAAGGGCTGCTACAAATCCAATAAAGATACTTTGGCTCACGGTAACAAAGCCCGCGGCCGGAGTGATGGCCACCAAGCCTACAACTGCGCCAATGCATGCACCCATTGCACTAATTCTTCTGCCCACTAAGGCATCAAAAAGCACCCAGGTAATCATGGCAGAAGCAGATGCCATATTGGTTGTTGCAAATGCCTGTACCGCTAAGCCATTTGCAGCCAGGGCTGAGCCTGCATTAAATCCAAACCAGCCAAACCAAAGCATACCGGTACCCAAAATGATAAAGGGTATGTTAGCAGGCTGATGAATTTTGGTTTCTCGTTTTCCTAAAATAAAAGCTCCGGCAAGAGCCGCAAAGCCTGCAGACATGTGCACTACTGTACCTCCGGCAAAATCAAGCACACCTAATTGACGAAGAAAACCCTGTGGGTGCCAGGTCCAATGGGCAAGTGGACAGTATATAAGAAGAGCGAATAAGCACATGAAGATTAAATACGAAGTGAACTTTACACGCTCTGCAAAACTTCCTGTAATAAGTGCCGGAGTGATGATAGCAAATTTTAATTGAAACAGCGCAAAAATTAAAAACGGAATGGTTGGTGAAAAGTCAGGATGAGGCGCGAGTCCAACATTTTTAAATCCAAAGAAAGTCATCGGATTTCCGATCAATCCGTACAAGCTATCACCAAAGGCCAAGCTGAACCCAACCAAATACCATAGCAAACTGATGATGCCCAGGGCAATGAAGCTTTGGAGCATGGTTGAAATCACATTTTTATAGCTCACCATTCCGCCATAGAAAAAGGATAGGCCGGGGGTCATAAAAAGTACAAAGGCTGTAGCCACAATCATCCACGCTGTATCTGCTTTATCAATTCCGGAAGTGTCACCAGCAGGTACCGGACCGGAAGAAACTACCGTAATAATTTGAAGTATAACCAATATTACAAAAATGACTATCCAACGGGCTTTAGGCTTACTCATAAGGGTATTTGATAAAAATTTACTTGAATTTCTAAAATAATGGCTTAAAATTTAGCCTATTTATGATAAAAATATCAGAAATCGATTTAAGTATGGTATTTTTTATCCTTGAATACATTATTTTCAGATAAATGAGTTATGCCATCCATCAGAGGGTCGTTTTACAATCAGTAGAACTTCCTTAGTTTTCGATATGAGAAAATTACTACTGTTTGCCATCCTGCTTATTCCTTTCCCTTGCCTGAGTCAAATAAAAAAAGCACCTGAAATAAAAGAAGGCGAAGGCCCTTTTAATCAACTTATTATCCGCGGAGTTACGCTGATTGATGGAACCGGTGCGCCTGCACGTGGACCCGTTGATATTGTAGTGAAGCAAAACCGGATTGTTCAGATAAAAGATGTAGGCTACGGGGGCCTACCCGTTCAGACTGACCGAAGACCTCCACTGGAAGAGGGAGGAAAAGAGTTGAATGCAGAGGGCATGTATCTAATGCCAGGTTTTATTGATTTGCATGGCCATTCAGGCGGTTGGCAGGCACCCGATGGAGAGTATGTTTTTAAATTGTGGATGGGTCACGGCATTACCACGGTTAGAGATCCAGGTTCTGGCAATGGTCTTGATTGGATGCTTGACCAAAAACAAAAAAGTGCCAAGAATTTAATCACAGCACCCCGAATTCTGGCTTATGTAACCTTTGGTGAAGGCAAGGAAAAAATAACAACGGCAGACCAGGCAAAATTATGGGTTCAAGACAATGCCAAAAAAGGTGCCGATGGGATTAAATTTTTTGGTGCTTCGCCCCAGGTAATCGATGCTGCCATCCGGGAGAATAAACGACTCGGCTTGCGTAGTGCCTTTCATCATGCGCAATTAGACGTAGCACGTTGGAATGTACTCAAGTCGGCAGAAGCAGGTTTAACAACCATGGAGCATTGGTATGGTTTGCCAGAAGCCCTGTTTGAAAAACAATCTGTTCAAAATTACCCGGCAGACTACAATTATAATAATGAACAACATCGTTTTGAGGAAGCCGGAAAACTTTGGAAACAGGCCGCACCCCCTTTCTCTGATCATTGGAATAAAGTAATGGATCAATTGTTGGCTTATGATTTTACACTCGATCCAACATTTAATATTTACGAGGCAAGTCGCGACTTACACAGGGCAAGAAGGGCTGAGTGGCATGAAGAATACACCTTGCCGAAACTATGGGCTTTTTTTCAACCTAACCGGGCTGCTCATGGATCCTACTGGTTTAACTGGGGAACGGAACAGGAGATTACCTGGAAGGAGAATTACCGGTTGTGGATGACTTTTGTGAATGAGTATAAAAATCGGGGAGGCCGGGTTACCACTGGTTCTGACTCGGGTTTTATTTTTCAGTTATATGGATTTGCATATGTCCGGGAATTGGAATTGCTACGTGAAGCAGGTTTCCATCCATTAGAGGTCATTCGTTCAGCCACACTTTATGGCGCCCAGGCATTGGGACTAGAAAAAGATTTGGGCTCGGTTGAGGTTGGCAAACTTGCTGATTTTGTAATTGTGGAAGAAAATCCCCTGGCTAATCTTCAAGTCCTTTACGGAACCGGAGCTATTAAAGTAATGGAAGATAATTCTGTGAAGCGGGTGGGCGGTATTAAGTTTACGATTAAAGACGGAATAATTTATGATGCTAAGAAACTTCTTGGCGATGTAAAGAAATTGGTGGCCGATGAAAAGGCCAAAACGGGATTTGTGCTAAAACAACCGGGGAATTGAGCCGAAAACAACTTACCTAGGTTAGAACCAAACTGGACAAATTACGTTATATTAGTGGTCAAATGTCCAGTTTATGAAAAGCCATAAAAAGTCAAAAAAAGCAATAATAAATGTTGAAGAACCTGCAGTGGCCTACGCAAAGTCAATTCAACAGTTCCCTATAGAAAAGCTACTCGATGTGGGGCAAGTTCAATTAGATGAACCCCTTCAAAGGGTCAATACGTTTAGAAAGGGTTTTAAGAAGAAGTCATTTGACAAACTCAAAGAAGCAACGGGTTTAGATTACCAAACGCTGGCGATGGCCTTATCAGTCTCTACAAAAACGTTGCAGCGTACCCAGGTCTTTGATGTAGTTCAATCAGAAAAAATGTATGAGTTGGCAGAGCTCTATGCGATGGGGATGTCATTCTTTGGCGAAGAAGGTTTTAGAAGATGGATGGACAGGCCGTTGTTTACATTGGGCAATCGCAAACCCATCGAACTACTCGATGTATCTGAAGGAATCGATTTACTCCGCGCTGAGATTATGCGGTTGCAGCATGGCATTGCTGTATGAAAATATTCAGGATTGCACGTACTGAATTTTGTGATGTAAATGGAGAAGGTGCCAAGCGATTCGGTGGCCGATGGAATTTACCTGGTTATCCAGCTTTGTATGGATGTAGTAGTGTGGCCGCTGCATTACTTGAAAGACTTACTATCGACTCTGAATTATTCTCATCAGAACGATACACACTGTACTCCGTAATGGAATTTCAATGTGCTGATTCGTTGATCTATATACCTTCTCTTAGCGAACTGCCAAAAGGATGGGACTCAATTCCCTCTACAAAATCATCGCAGGAATTTGGTACAAGTTTTTTAAAAGATGGTCTTCTATGTTTTGCCGTTCCTTCAGTAGTCGATATTACTTCGCTTAATTTTATTATAAATCCATTATCAAAAAATTTTAGCAAAGTAACATGGAAGGTTTACCCGCTCACGTTAGATCAACGAATCGTCCGTTGATTATTCTAACGATTTTATCCATTGATTGAGTAACTCTTCTTCACTGATTCCAATAAATTCCAGAATCTCTTTCGGACCTGTGAATCGCAGAAGTGCGCTTAGTTTTTTTCTTCCGATCTTTTTATCGATAAATGAAATCAGAGATCCTGCTCTCGCATATTTTAATTTTCCTTTCCAAACTTGGTTGAGCGTTTTGGGCGTATTTCCCTTCTGAAAGTCAGCCTTTACATCGTTTAGCTTTGAATCAGTCAATTGTCCGGAAGCATAGGTGGCAAGCCCTTCAATAAACCAATCCAGGTT
>JAKEEN010000187.1 GCA_022616575.1 Flammeovirgaceae bacterium | reverse complement strand
CGGCGAGCATTGTCGTGGTGGAGAACGGCAAGATCGTCGAAGTCTGGGCGGGTGATTCCAAGGTTGGCGAGCCGATTGATGCGATGGCCGAACCCGACAAGACGTTCTCAAGAACAGGCAGGTTCGTTCATAATCGCATTCATGCAAAGTTTGTGTTTCGCGATGGCAAGATAATTCGCCACAAAGATTCTTTTGATTTTTGGAGGTGGGCCAGTCAGGCCCTTGGGCCCGTTGGCCTTTTGCTGGGCTGGACGCCAATGATTAAGAGCAAAGTGCGGTCAACAGCACGAGGCAGTCTTACTAAATTCATGAACCAGACGGCTTAGAATTTTCCGGCATCAACATCTTTAATGAATTGAATCACTCCCGGAAAGAAATGTTCCTGGTCATCCCACATGCTTAAATGACTTCCATTCGGGCATAAAAGAAACCTTCCATTCTGCACCTGGGTTGCCATCCATTCCATATGTTTTGGATCCATGGTATCATGCGTGGCACCAACCGTAAGAGTCGGAATTTTTAGTTCGGGCAGACGTGCTTTAACATCCCATTTTTCAAGCCGGCCAGAGATTCCAAATTCACTCGGGCCTTGCATCAATGTATAAACAGAACCATTGAGGTGTTTTAATAAAGCCCGGTTTACAGGGTCTGGCCATTCTGCTGCCGGAAACCGGCAGAGATGTTGCTCATAAAAATGGGGAAGGAGCAATTCCATATACCGTGGATTTGAAAAATCTTTTTTTGCTTCGAGCGCTCGCACTTCTTCAAGTACTTTTGGGTCCATCTGTTTTGCCAATACTTCGTTTGCATAGGTTCCGTAATCAGGGCAACTGGCCATCATGTTGCAAATAATTAAACCTTTTAAATTCTTTTGATACTTCAATGCGTACTCCATAGCCAGCATGCCTCCCCATGAGTTGCCGAGCAGGTAAAAATTAGTGCTATCAAGAGCCAGCGATTTTCGCACCTCTTCAACTTCCTCAACAAACCGTTCAATGGTCCAAAGGCTACTGTCCGTAGGCTGGTCGCTGTAGTATGAACCTAACTGATCATAGTAATAATATTCAATGCCCTCTTGCGGAAAGAAACTGTCGAACGATTCGAAGTATTCATGAGTGGCTGATGGACCTCCATGAAGAAGTAAAACTTTCATTGTCGGATTGTTGCCAACTCGTTTGGTCCACACTTTATATTTGCCATCGTGGATTGGGATCATTCGGATGCCGCCACTTTTCACACCTCTTTCATTCAAATCATAGTAGGCAGCTGTGTTTTCATCATGAATCGTTGTTTTTACATCGCATGAAAATACAAGAATGGTGATAAGCATGAGACTGATGAGATTCTTCATAGCTTTGAGGTTAGGTTTTCGAATCTAAGAAATATCTTTGTGAATGTCATTAGAAGAAAAGGTAAAGGCGGTTGAAGGGGTTTTTGAAAAATTAGATCAGGCTATTGCCTCATTTCAATCTACATCTGGATTGTACTGTAAGTTTGGCTGTGGAAAGTGTTGTTTTAAGACGGACATTGAAGCAACGGCTTTAGAATTTCTTCCCTTCGCGCTCCGTTTATATAGAGAGGACAAAGCACTTGAATGGTTAGAGAAAATTAAAAACTCAGATTCAGCAATTTGTCACATTCTTAATCCCCAACAAAGCGGGGCAGGCTTGTGCACGGAATATAAACATCGTGGATTGATCTGTCGCTTATTTGGCTATTCAGCGCGCACTAACAAGTACAATCAAAAAGAATTGGTTACCTGCCAGATTATTAAAACAGAACAAACAGAGAATTACCAAAAGGCAGTGCTGGAAATTGAACAGGGAGGCGAAGTACCGGTAATGAATTCTTACTACATGCAGTTACACGCCATTGATTTTGACCTGGCACAAAAATTTTACCCGATTAATGAAGCCATAAAAAAAGCAATTGAGATTATACTGAGCTATTATGCTTATCGTACCTGGTAGATATTGAGACTTTGTTTCACCAAAGCCTTACCGATATTTAATAGACCTACTTTAGGGGATTTTTTTCCGGTAACTTCCGTAGCGGTTTTGCCTTCCTGGTTAAACCACAGGGTAAAGGCAATTAACAGAGCTACGAGTATGCCTATTAAAAGTGATATTTCTTTATATGTGATTTTTAAGTTCACCAGTCTTTTGTTCTCCACTGTCGTGCCATTCTTTAAAATCAGCTTTTCCACTGATTTTGGAGTGTTTTCCTGAAGAATATGTACGCTTTTGGACATTAATTTGATAGGTTCGTACAATGGATACTGTCAGTATTGCCAAAGGTTACTTGCCGCAGCCGCTTGTCATTAACTCTGTTGGTGAGACTAAAATCTCCTTAAATTTGTTGCATTGTTGTCGGAATAATTACGAGCTATGGGAAAATTGTTGATGAAACTTTTCATTGTTCTGTTAAGTGTTGGATTTCTTGCTTTTGACAATGTGCCAGAAGGGGCTGTACAATGGTTAACGTTTGAACAAGCAGTAGAAAAAGCAAAAACAGAGAAAAGGCCAATCTTTATTGATGTGTACACCGATTGGTGTGGATGGTGTAAAGTGATGGATAAGAATACCT
>JAKEEN010000023.1 GCA_022616575.1 Flammeovirgaceae bacterium | reverse complement strand
TGGCCGTAGTAAAACATTTTCAGATCAACTACTTTGCCTTTCAATGTGTACGGAAAGAGCATTCTGGCAAGCACAAATAAATTGACCGGGTAAGCCATAATAAAGAGAAAAGTTGGAAGCCTCCACGGTTGGTAAGGCTTTAATTCGTAGGTTACCCACCACTCTTGAATTTGCAATAAAAGAACAAATAAAACCCAAATCAGGTGGGGCCAATACACCTTTACTCTGTCACTTTTGTGAATGAGGTCTGCAATGCCTGTTAAAATTTGCGTGATACCCAATCCAAGTATGATGGAGATGAGCACCGTAACATATTCAAATGCGCTTATCATAATATATTGTTTTAATCGAAATTAGGATAGGTTCAAACCAGTTATGTGATAATTATTATTTCGTCATCAAACGAAAAAAAGTTGGGTGTCGCATGGAGTGAGCGTTGACTCCTAATTTAAGGGCCGCGGGCGATGAATGGTTCACGCCTTATTGTCCTGCGGTTGACAAAGTCTTAGGTTTCCGTGCCTAAGAAAACTTAGCACCCAATTCTTATGTATTATTCATTACTAAACTTAGTTAGATATAATTATGGAAAACAAAATTAATTGGAAAAATGCCATCATCGCAGGAGTGCTGGGTACCATCTTATTTGATTTGGCCGGGCTTGTGTTGGCCGGACAGTGGTGGGACGTGCCTGCATTGCTTGGTGAGAAAACCGGGCTTGGACTAGCGTACGGTGTGTTTGGTCATTACTCAAATGGAATTCTTCTGGCCATTCTTTATTCAGGAATTGCGCCCTCGCTGTGGGGACCAAACTGGGTAAGACCGTTAACATTTATGGCTGCAGAAACAATCGCATTGGTGTGGTTTTTTATGTTTCCACTTTTAGGGGCAGGCATTGGAGGAGTTAATATGGATCCAATGGTTCCGGTGGCCTCTATGATCAGACATTTACTTTTTGCAGTGCCATTAATCTTCTTAGTGAAGGTTAAGAACTAAATCAATAAGAGAGGTTGACAATAGAAGTCAGCCTCTATTTTTTTTGATAAGCATTGCTACTGAGGGGATTTTCTTGTATCCGGAATCATAAAATATATCGGAGAATCATTAACATCCAGGGAAACTTTGTGTCTCAGGTCTTAGCGTTTTTTTGAATTTAGTATTGTCACCATGGTGGCCGTTGCCGGATTTTTACCGCGGAGGCGCAAAGATACCAAGAAGCAATGTCAATAGCTTTATCAGGAAAAGTTTGTGCATTGCCGGAAAGGGCAATCATTAAGAGTAACAGCAATGGAAACTTTTTCATGTGATTAAGATTTATGCCCGAAGATAAATCCGTGACAGAGCATAAGAGTGTAATGCATTTTTAAATCTACGTTGTGTCAATGAGCAGACACTTTTATTTTTCTTTAACCCATTTCAATTGCCACATTTGATTGAAAATAAAAGCACATGGCCTATATAAAGACTATTGAGCATGATGAAGCCACTGGTGAATTGCGAGGCATTTATGACCATTTAGTGGCAACCCGCGGCAAGCTTGCCGATGTACACAAAATTCAAAGCCTTAATCCGCCATCGGTATTAAGTCATATGAATTTGTATAAGGACATCATGTTTGGTCAATCTCCGCTAAAACGATACCAACGTGAGATGATTGCAGTGGTAGTATCAGATGCCAATCAATGCGAATACTGTATGAAACACCATCGTGAGGCATTGTTACATTATTGGAAGAGTAATGAAAAGATAGATTACCTCGTTCAACAGTCAGAAGCAGCCCAACTTTCCGATGAAGACAAAGCGTTGTGCCAGTACGCTCGTGAGGTAACTTTAAATCCCGAGTTAAGGGTTTTGAGAAGGATTTTAAAAAGGGAAACCCGACCGGACAGTCGGGTTTTCCCGTTGAGTACCCCCGATGGTCAGAAAGTCGAACCAGGTTTATCGAGGATTTAAAGCTTCTGTATAGGCTGGAGCCTTGTCATTTTGGCAAACTGCTCTCACTTTAACCCAATTCAAGGGTTTTGGGCTGAAATTCACTACTTGCGAGTTTTTTATTTGAGCCACGAGATTGCTAAATTTCGATAAACCCTAACCGAAAACCCCTATGAATTTGAAAATCAATCATCTTGCAGTCTGGATCTGCATAGTTCTTATGCACGCCTTTGGCTTCCTCTGGTATGGCCCGCTCTTTGGAGAAAAGTGGATGGAGCTCGTTCAAATGGATCAGGCAGAAATGCAGTCCGGATCGATGAATGCTGGAATTTGGATTCTCAATAGCATATCTATAATAGCGCCCATTTACTTGCTGGCTTGGCTATTCACTAAGATCAATGTCGCATCAGGTACACGGGCTGTCGTTGCATTCTTGATTGTTTTTTGTGTGCATCATTTGCCCTCGATGAACTCAAGCATGTTTGCTGGTGAACCCTATGGCCTGGCCTGGGATTAATGGAGGTTACTTTCTCGCATGGTTGACAATAACAGGATTTGTTTTAGGTTCCTGGAAGAAGTTTAAGGGATAGCAACGATGCCGAGATGTTCAAATTTCAAGAGAGGCTGGCTTACCCTTTGAGCTTGCTACTAAATTTCATTTTTCCATCAGCCGATTAATAACTACGCCCTCAGCACTCGATCAGTGGTGTCGAGAACACAAGATTACACTAGCCTACATTCAACCTGGTAAACCAACACAAAATGCATTTGTAGAAAGATGCAACGGAAATATCCGCAGAGAGTTTTTGAATGCTTCTGTTTTTCAAACCCTATCAGAAGTACAAGCTAAAATGGAGGATTGGATGTACGATTATAACCACCACCGCCCACATCAAGCACTTAACTTCAGAACACCAGTGGAATTATTAACTTTATGAACAATAAAAGTCAATTAATAGATGGCCTCGATTTTGGGGAAGCTTACATTTGTTTAAAGATTACAAAACTTTCTACTACCTTGTCCTCGCCAATTGCTAGTAAGTGCTGTTATGGGCTATGTTTATTCGTCAATGCTTTTCCACAAATTCTTTCAGCTTTGCTAGTTCTTCCTCTAGCATTTTCATTCCAATTTCAAATGCCTCGTCCGGCATTTGTTCGGGTTTGGTAAACGTTATCATAAAATGCGAACCCAGATTTCCTGCAACGACTCTGCAAGGAACTTTCCAATGTCCTTCTCCGGGATCAATAAAGTCGTGGTCTAAAGTTCCAGCAGATTTGTCGGAATTCATTTTAACCTTGGATGTTCCTCTTGGTCCTTCCATAAGCCAATAGCCATTGTCTCCTTGTTTAGAACTCCTTACATTGTGAATTGCCCATTGCGGCCACTTTGATAAATCATTTACATAGTTCCAAACTTTGTCAGGGTCTGCTTTGATGTTGATTGTTTTTGTTACAGAAATTGTCATATTAGTTTGTCCAATTGCGTTGAGTATCGTAAAAAAAAATACCATGACGATTAATAAATTTTCCATGTGCATGCAAAAGTCGAACAATTTGATTGTTCTGCATTGGAAAAATGCGACAAAATCTAAAAACAATATTTTTCTGGTGTTTTTCCCGTTATTTTCTTAAAGTCATTTACGAAATGCGACAAGTCATAATAACCAGATAGAAATGTTACTTCTTGCAGGTCGCGATTGTTGCTAAGTCTTTTGAGCGAGAACTGAAACCGAGTATTGTCAATAAACTTCTTTGGGGTAAGGCCTGTGGTATCTTTAAATTTTCGTTCAAGATTTCTCTTGCTATTTCCAACTTCATACGCTAAACTATCTACTCGTATTTGGCCCTCACTTTTATTGATGATACT
>JAKEEN010000186.1 GCA_022616575.1 Flammeovirgaceae bacterium | reverse complement strand
AGGGATTCCTCTTTCCTTAAAAAATAATTTTTGTGAACGTTTATCCTGAATAAGCTCAATGATTTCCGGTTGCGGAAAAACTTTCTTTGTTCGTGCTAATTCCTTTAACGCCTTTGTACTTACATTCTCAATTTCAATTGTAATCACGTCACAGGCCGATGCAAACCTCATTACGGTTTCATAGTCGGTCAGTTTGCCATGATGAAACTCTGCGAGTGTTGAACAAGGCGCATTTTTATCCGGATCGAGTACTGAAAAATTCAAATTGTAGTCAATGCCTGCCTGTATAAGCATTCGCCCTAACTGGCCTCCGCCTAAAATTCCGATTTTATGATTTTGCTTAAATCCTTCCACATCAAAAAAATGAGCGTTAAAGATACGCTTTGCATTTTATCAATATGAAAAGTAGTTTCATTTGTTTTGCGCGCCTACGAGAAAATAGACGGGAAAAGTTTTGCTTTTTCAACCACGTGATCGAAATCTACTCCGGCAAGGCGTGTGGAGTACAAGAGAAGCCGCACTTCTTTGGCATGGATGCGGCCATCAGCTTCAGAAAGTTTGTACAACATAACAAACAGCCTGATTTTTTCTTCAATGGAACATTTCAATAAAAGATCAATGCCTTTGTCATACACATCCTTCTCGCGCATCATAATGGTATTGGACTTGAATTCACTCAATACGTCCGGTGGAATGTTTTCCTTCTCGGCAAGCTTGTCGAGCGAGGCCAGTTCCTCTTCGTGCATCTCTCCGTCTGCCGATATGAGCAGATAGGTAAGAAGCAACAGGCTCAATTGATAATTTTTGTTCATAAGGCTATAGACGTTTGGTTATTCTTAAAGATAACGAATACCTGTGTAAACTTAAATCAGGATAAGGCTTGAAAAACCAGCAGGGCAGAGCCGTATGCAAGTAATGTCATATACGTCAATTGAATTATCGGCCACTTCCAGCCCTTGGTTTCGCGATAGACCACGGCCAGCGTACTCATACATTGCATGGCGAATGTGTAAAATACAAGCAATGAAAACCCCGAGGCAGGGGTGAAGCGAGGTCCCCCGGTTTCGGGGTTTACTTCGGCTTTCATACGTTCTTTGATTGTGGCCACATCTTCATCGGTTGCACTGCCAATGCTATAAATGGTTGCCATCGTACCCACAAATACTTCGCGTGCAGCGAAGGAGGTAATTAATGCAATGCCTATTTTCCAATCGTACCCTAAAGGCTCAATAACCGGCTCGATGGCTTTGCCAATAATACCAGCGTATGAATGCTCTAATTTATAAGCGGCTACTCGGTCATCCAGCGCTTCTTTAGTAAGTCGCATGTTTGTCGATTCAGCAAGAACCGACTCTTGCGCTTTTGATATAACATCGCCCGGACCATAACTTGCCAGTACCCAAAGCACAATAGAAATTGCAATGATCACTTTACCAGCTTCAAATACAAACGCTTTGGTTTTATCAACAATCGTATATCCAACATTTGACCACTTGGGCCAGCGGTATGTAGGCATTTCCATAATCATGTAGCTACGCTCCTTCACCCGGATCAGCCATTTCATTACCCATGCAGATACTAAGGCAGCAACAAAACCAAGCATGTATAATCCCATCAAGGCGATACCTTGTAAATTAAAAATCCCCCACGCCTGATCCGGAACAATAAGCGCAATAAGAATGGTAAAAACAGGAAGTCGCGCTGAGCAGCTCATCAAGGGTGTAACCAGTATGGTAATGATTCTTTCCTTCCAATTATCAATAGTACGGGTAGCCATGATGGCCGGAATTGCGCACGCCACTCCACTCATAAGCGGCACTACGCTTTTCCCGTTGAGCCCGAACTTGCGCATGATTTTATCCATCAGAAAAACAACCCGCGCCATGTAACCACTTTCTTCGAGAATGGAAATGAATGCAAAAAGTATAGCGATTTGCGGAACAAAAATTACAATGCCGCCAATACCCGGTATTAACCCTTCTGCTAAAAGGCGGGTGATGGGCCCATCAGGGAGTGTGTTGCCAACAAACTGACTAATGCGTGCGAAACCAGTATCAATAAAGTCCATCGGGTACGAAGCCCAGGCAAAAATGGATTGAAAAATTAAAAACAGGATGAGGAAGAAAATGGCGTAGCCCCAGAGTTTATGCGTAAGAATAGTATCCAGCTTTCGGGAATAGCTTTTCCATGAGAAGTCAGCTGCCTTCATTGTAACCTCATTCAGTAAATCCTGAATAAAGGTATATCGCTGAATGGTCTCAGCACCCTGAAACTTTCCTGGAAAGAATTGATAACGCTCACGAATTTCTTCAACCACTTTTTGCTTTTCTGTCGATAGAAAATTTAGTGATTGTGGCTGTTCTAAAAACTGATAGGCTTCATAATCATTATCTACACCAACCCGCTCTCGCAATTCATGTACCGGCTTCTTGGCATCTTCATAAATGTTGAAAATATTTTTTGATGGGGTACGAAGCGGTTGTTGCAAAACTTTCTTCAATTCGTCAATGCCGGTGCCATTTCGGGCATTGATTGGTATAACTGTTACACCCAATTTTCTTTCAAGTGCATGCAAGTCATAACTCAAACCCGATTTGGCCACTAAGTCCATCATGTTTAAAGCCAGTACAGTCGGTAAGCCAATGTCGATTATTTGCGTTAGTAGTAAAAAGCTTCTTTTCAGGTTGGTAGCATCCGCTATTACTACCACCACATCAGGCGTAGATTTAGAATGGTGATCTAATAAAATTTCAGAAACAATTCGCTCATCGAGCGTACGAGGATAAATGCTGTAGATACCAGGTAAATCGATAATCTCAGCCAATGATCCATCAGGCATTTTAGATAATCCTGTATGCCTCTCCACTGTAATTCCTGGAAAATTTCCCGTCTTCTGATTGAGACCGGTTAAAAAATTAAAGAGCGAAGACTTTCCTGAATTAGGATTACCTACAAGTGCGATTTTAAGCCGGCTTGGAGAGGACATTAATTAAGTATTGAGATCGTTGCCGCCTCTTCCAAACGAAGGGATAATTCATATCCGGCAAGACTGATACAGACTGGGTCACCAAGAGGTGCCGAAAAATTAAATCTTACCGGAGAGCCAGGCAGGCAGCCCATTTCCATTAATTTCACTGATAAATGCTCGTCAAAAAAACCTGTAACAATGCCAACTTCTCCTGGTTTCATCTCGGCCACTGTCTTATTCCCCGAACTCATCCTTATTTAGATTAAATTTAAACTGAGCAAATATATGGGCTGCTATGATCCTTTGCAATGATTTGGCTCAGGAACTAACCCGCTGCCCATGCAATCGTTTAATGTACAGGACAGGACTAAAAACTGACAACTATATGATACTTGGAAAACAACTTTTGAGAAGAGGCTACATAAAGAATTTTGAAATCATCTTGGCTATATCGATCCTCCTCATTGTAGCCGGTCTACTGATATTGTCTTAGCTAAATTTTTTTAAGGTCAGAATTGTATAGTCTCCCCAGTTTCTAAAGGGCCATTGTGTGGTGAGTATGCGATCCAGCTTCTCTAACAAACTAAGAAGTCTTGGGTATTTCATATCAAAATTCCTGTAAGCAGAGGGAGGAACAAAGAGACTTAAGCTTTGAAGTCGAACTAATCTGGCTTTTCCCTTTACAGCCTTTACTAAGTAGGTTGGATTATAGTACCAAACATCAAAATATTCTCCCTCAATGTGGGCTTTTGTTGATTTACCCCTTCTTCTCCTGAGGCCAATTTTGGTATTGCCAAATAGAAGCCTGATTCTCTCCCATGGGCAAAATACAGGCATAATTACAAGAATGGCTTTGCCGTCAGGTTTGAGTTTGTTTATGATTTTGACTAATACTTGATCTAAATGGTCGGTGCAATTGAGCCCTCCGAAGTTGCTGTAAACAACATCATACTTTTTGTTATCAAGCTTGTCAATATCCCAAAAACTGCATTGACGTACCTGTACCAAGTTTTCCAACTCATGAAGTTTTATTTTCTTTTCAGCAGCCTGCACCATGTTGGGACTAATATCAGTTGCTGTAACTTTAATGCCCATCAATGCCAGAAAAACTGCATCTGTTCCTGTACCCGAATTTATTTCGAGCACCTCACCGTTTGCCGGGATTTGCCTGAGTAATTCCGCCCTGATAATTTTCCGCGAATAGTTTACCAGGTAATTTGAATCATATAAATCATCAAAGTGTGAAGATTGATTATTAAAAGCAGCAGCAACAATTGCTTCATTACGATTATCTCTTTCGGGGTTTACTTTCATCACAACATTTGAATTGAAGTCCCCCATTCCATTATGCGTAGCTGCGAACCGTGGAGCATGGCCCTGAACCAATTGTAATT
>JAKEEN010000185.1 GCA_022616575.1 Flammeovirgaceae bacterium | reverse complement strand
GTGGTTGAACAAAAGAAGCAGGAAGGTGATACCCTAAAACCCTCTAAGCACAAGGGATTTCAAGTGTGGGATTTGGTAATGGGTGATAACTACAAATTGGGCAAGCGATCTAATTTTGTGATTGAACCGTTGCAGGGAAATTTCAATACTGTAGAGGGATATAACCTGATTTACAAAGTCAGAGTAGGCATGCCTGTTGGTGACTCCACAAGCAATATGAGGCTTACCATCACACCTGTTTTTCGATATGCATTTGAGAGGGAGAAAGCTTCCGGTTATTTGAGTGTAGCGCTGAGAAACTTCAGGGAGTTTAACCGGTACAGATTGGAATTGCGTGGCGGCCGATATATAAGTCAGTACAATCAAGATGAGCCCATTCTTCCCATTGTCAATTCTTTCATCACGCTTTTGTCTGAACGAAACCTGATGAAAATTTATGAACGTGATTTTGTTGACCTGACCTATTCAAAGCGTGTAAGTCCGCGAATTTCGTATGATGGTTCTGTGTCGTGGTCGCAACGGAGGGAATTATTTAATGCCTCAACAGCGAAGTGGGTTGACAGAACTCAAAGATTCTATACCGAGAACAGACCGGTGAATGCAGAAATTGGCACAACAGGTTTTGATATTCACCATGCCTTAGTTGCCTCGGTTGGGGCCACTGCCAAACCCTGGGTGAAATACAGAATCCGTAACGGGTACAAGCGTGAAATTGAAAACTCGTCCCCCACATTTTCCTTGAAGTACACCAAAGGATTAAATGGCATTTTTGAAAGCGACATCAACTTCGATCTCCTTGAAGCTGGCTATAAGCACAACTTTCAGATCGGTGTTCGGGGCAGGTTGTTACTCTCGCTTACAGCCGGGAAATTTTTGAACAAGGACAGTCTCGCATTTATGGACTACAAACATTTCCTTGGCAACCGGACTCCGTTTAGCACGAATGACCCTGTTGGAAGCTTTCGATTGTTGGATTACTACGCCTTTAGTACAGTCGATCAATATTTTTCCGGATGTGTATATTATCAATTCAGAAAATTTTTGATCACCAATATTCCGTTTGTCCGATTGGCTGGTATTCGCGAAAATCTTTTTGTGAATTATTTGGCAACACCCGCATCTAAAAATTATACAGAATTCGGTTATTCACTCGATGGTATTCTGCGGATCTTCAGAATTGAAGCAGCAGCAGCCTTTCAGGATGGAAAATATGTGACCTACGGTTTCAGAATTGGAATTGCATCTAACCTTACGGTCAGGTTCTCTGATAATTAAATCGAATATATGGCAGAGACGGATAATTATCTGTCTCTACCATATATTTACATCATGCTCATTAGCATCGATGAATTTTTAACCCTGCGACAGAAACTCCCTGTGATGGATGTGCGTTCGCCTGGGGAATATAAGACGGGCCATATTCCACACGTAATCAATATCCCGCTTCTCAACGATGAAGAACGGCATATTGTTGGCATTGATTATAAACAAAACGGCCAAATGGTGGCCATACTTACCGGATTTAGATTGGTCGGGCCAAGACTTCAACAGTTGGTTGATGAAACGGTGAATGTAGCACCCGATAAAGAGGCTGTTGTTCATTGCTGGCGTGGGGGTATGCGTTCAGCAAATTTCTGTCAATTTGTTGGCATGGCGGGCGTAAAAACGCATCAACTTGAAGGCGGGTACAAAACCTATAGACACCTGGCGCTCGAATCATTTAAAAAACCCTTCCAGTTTAGAATTATTGGCGGATGCACAGGAAGTGGCAAGAGTGAATTGCTTCGTTCATTGGCACAACGCGGTGAACAGGTAATTGACCTTGAAAAATTAGCCAGTCATAAGGGCTCTGCTTTTGGCGGACTGATGCTATCCGCGCAGCCTACCACCGAACAATTTCAAAATGATCTTTTCGAAGAGATTTTGAAACTGGATAGTAATAAACCGATTTGGATTGAAGATGAATCATTTTCTATTGGTAAGATTTTTTTACCAGAGCCTTTCTGGCGAGCCATGAGTGCAAGCCAGGTAATTGAAATTGGTGCCGAAAAGTCAGTACGGATTGAAAGACTTGTTAGTGAATACGGCCCGGCCGACAAAACGGAATTTTTAAATGCTATGGAAAAGATCACGAAAAAATTAGGAGGACAGCATTTTAAAGCCGCAAAAGAAAAATTAAAACAGGGAGATATGCATGCAGTAATTGATATTTTGCTCACTTATTATGACAAAGCCTACCTGAACGGACTCGAGAAAAAGAAAGACCGGATTGTGCAAAAAATTGACTGGAACGGAAAAGAAATTAGTGAACTTGCACAAAAATTATTACAAACTAATGCCTAATGCCTAATGCCTAATGCCTAATATTGATTCCATCAAGCTCACTCAATTCTCCCACGGTTCTGGTTGTGGTTGCAAAATTGCTCCGGCCGTTTTAGAAACTATACTCCATTCAGATTTTGTAAAAAGCACATTCCCACAATTGCTTGTCGGAAACGAAACTAAGGATGATGCAGCTGTTTATGATTTGGGTGACGGCAACTGTCTTATCAGCACTACCGATTTTTTTATGCCCATCGTGGACGATGCCTTCACCTTTGGTGCCATTGCATCGACCAACGCTATCAGCGATGTGTATGCAATGGGAGGGAAGCCACTCATGGCGATTGCCATTTTAGGATGGCCGGTTGATAAAATTTCAGCCGATGTGGCACGAAAGGTTCTGGATGGAAGTCGCGAGGTCTGCAAAAAAGCAGGTATTCCTTTAGCAGGCGGCCACAGTATAGATAGCCCTGAGCCGATATTTGGTTTAGCGGTAACAGGTACTGTAAAAAAGGAGAACCTTAAAAAAAATAACACGGCCACAGAAGGGTGTGCGTTATATCTTACCAAACCACTCGGGGTTGGCATGATAACAACAGCGCAAAAGAGAGGACTGGTAATAGAGGCTGATTATCAGGAAGCCATCAATACCATGATTCAGTTAAATGATATTGGCGCGGATCTCGGCCAACTCGATTATGTAAAAGCGCTTACTGATATAACTGGTTTTGGTTTGTTAGGACATTTGATAGAAGTCTGCGATGGAAGTAATCTCTCCTGTGAGATTGTGTATGAAAAGATACCCATGTTAAAAAATGTTCAGCATTACACCGGCCAAATGATTTATGCTGATAATACCATGCGCAACTGGCAGGCCTATCAAAGCAAAGTGAGCGGCATTGGTTCTGAATCATTGCTTACACTTTGCGACCCCCAAACCAGCGGGGGGTTGCTGATTTGTGTAGATGGTGAGAAGACAGACGTGTTTGAGAAATTTATGAATGCAAAAGGTTTTGGAATAAAACCATTTGGAAGACTTACCCACAGGCAATCAGTAGTTGTTAACGTTCTATAATGATTGAAGAGATTACACAACAGCTTTGGGAAGCCTCCGAAAGAAAACGAGTCTGTCGAATTAAGATAGAGGATGAATTTTTGGTACGGGTGGTTCACCCATACGGGATTTGCAGAACCCCAAAAAATCAAATCGTTTTGGTTTGCTGGCAGGCCATGGGATTTACGAAAGCAGGAGGCAAGGCCGGATATAGAAATTTACTTTTATCTGATTTTGAAGAAGTTGAAATTCTGGATATACATTTTCAAAAGCGCGAAGATTTCAATCCGTCAGACGCCCAATACAAAGAGTGGGTGTATCACATTTAAAATTGGATTGTCAGGTCCGGATACTTCCTTCTATTTGCATAATCAGGTCTTCGCCATAAGCCATTGCCGGAGTCTGATAACCTGGCTTAAAATCTCCATTTAAAATTTTTTCCGCAATCAAGACACTACTTTTTGCAGTGAGGGCATATCCACTTAAAGTTTCTAATCTGGCTTCTTCAAATTCTTTATCATTCCAAACTTTGCTCCAAAGAAAGCTTCTGGCACTCTTCAATTTCTCTTCAGAAGGCCCCGGCCTCTTTTTTTCAATCCTTCCTTTTAAATATCCTTTAACAAAGTGTAAACGCAAAAGCGGATTTATTGCATTACTCAATTTCAACCAGGGAATTGTTTTGGATTTTACCCCCACATAGACTTCAATATTGGGAATACCCGTACTTCGATAGGCAGTAGAAATGTCTCCCCATGGAATGCAAACAACTGATGAGGTAAATGTTCCAAAATCAACGTCAAGAACTTTTTGCGCTGTTTTTATTGAAATTAACTTTCCGTCTTTTCGAATGGTGCTGCCATAACCCAGCCCCTCTACCATGGTCTTCATAGTCCCACGGGAAAATCCGCCACCGGATATAAAAGCCAATTGAAGATGTGTGGCTGAGGGTAGCCGATTTTTTAAGTACAAAGCAAGGCAATCAGAGGGCACTACATCAAAACCAGTGCCTCCCATTAATTGTATGGCTTCATCTTTAGCTTGTTGATAGTAGGTGGAGAGCATTTCAAACACCTGGTGTTCTCCGGTAATATCGGTGTAGTGTGTACGCGTAGCCAGGCAAGCCGCTACCATTTTTTGTGCAGTATACTGAAACGGACCTGCACAATCACGACTTCACCCTTTAGCAGTAGTTTCTGCAAGTCTTCTGCATTATCTAACTGAACGCATTCAAAAGGATAACCAGTTTCATTGCTTTGCTGTTGAAGAGAATCCTTATCTCGACC
>JAKEEN010000184.1 GCA_022616575.1 Flammeovirgaceae bacterium | reverse complement strand
ACTAAAGGAGAAATCGCTTGACGATGCAAAAGCAACAATGATTAAAGTATTGGATGAATTTGGCAACACTCCTCCTACACAAGAAGATCTTGACCGTGCAAAGAATGAAATACTAAAACAAATTGAACTTTCATTCAACTCATCACAATCGGTTTGTCTTCAATTGAGCGGATCCATTGGAATGGGTGACTGGAGATTATTGTTCCTCAATCGTGACCGTGTAAAAAGCGTAACTGTTGACGATGTAGTTCGTGTTGCCAAACAATATCTGAAGCCAGACAACCGTACCGCAGGTATATTTTTACCAACTGAAAAACCAGATCGCTCTGAAATCCCGGCTACCCCTGATGTTGAGGCCCTGGTGAAAGATTATAAAGGTTCGCAGACAGTGGCACAGGGTGAAGCCTTTGATCCCTCACCGGCCAATATCGAGTCAAGAACATTGCGCAGTGATCTTCCCAATGGAATGAAGCTCGCCCTCCTTACCAAAAAGACGCGTGGTGAATCAGTAGAGGTCCGCCTCACGTTGCGCTTTGGTGATGAGAAATCGTTACAAGGAAAAAGCAGCGCTGCCGACTATGCTGCCAGCATGCTTAATAAAGGCACTTCAAAACTGACACGCCAACAAATTAAAGACGAATTCGACCGACTCAAGGCTAATGTATTCATTGGTGGTGGAGCCACTCAAGCATTTATTAATATCACCACAACACGCCCGAATCTTGTGGAAGTAATCAAACTGGTCGGTCAGGTATTAAAAGATCCATCTTTCCCTGCCGATGAGTTTGAGAAACTGAAAAATGAAGAGTTGGCCAATATAGAATCACAACGAAGCGAGCCCCAGGCTATCGCATTCACAAAAATTCAAAAACATATCAACCCGTATCCAAAAAGTGATCCGCGTTATGTGGAGGATTTTGATGAATCAGTAGCTTCAATCAAAGCATTAAAACTGGATGACACTAAAAAATTCTACAAAGATTTCTATGGCACTTCCAATGCAACCATGTCGGTGGTAGGTGATTTTGATCCGAATGAAATTAAGGCTTTAATCACGGAGCAGTTCGGAAGTTGGAAAAGTCCTTCTGCATACTCACGTCTGGTTAACAAACCTTTTTCTGTAACACCCATCAATGAGTCAGTCGAGACACCTGATAAAGCCAACGCTTTTTTTGTTGCCGGATTTACATTCGATTTCCGCGATGACAACCCTGACTACCAGGCATTGGTGCTTGGTAACTACATGTTGGGTGGTGGATTTTTGAATTCGAGACTTGCTGTCCGAATCCGTCAAAAAGATGGATTGAGTTACGGGGTGGGTTCACAGTTTAATGCCGGCTCGCTAGATCCGGTAGGGTCTTTCAATGCATTCGCGATTTACGCACCAGAAAATGTTACAAAACTGGAAACAGCTTTTAAGGAAGAAATCAACAAAGTGATCACAGAAGGTTTTACGGCTGAAGAAGTTGCTGCGGCTAAATCAGGCTGGTTGCAATCCAGAACCGTTGGCAGAGCTCAAGATGGCCAGCTCTCTGGTACACTTAACAATTACTTGTTCATAAAGCGCGACTTGAAGTGGGATGAAGCGAGTGAAAAGAAAGTAAATGAACTTACCGTAGAGCAAATCAATGCAGCGATGAAAAAGTACTTGAAGCCCGAAATGATCAATTATGTAAAGGCGGGAGATTTTGCCAAGGCAAAAGCAAAGGCTGAAGGAAAATAATTCATTCATCAATATTACCTAACAGGTTCCAAACCTGTTAGGTTTATTTAATTCAATTCAGATGAAATACATCCCGGCTTTTTTCTTCCTGCTGAAGTACGTGGATTAAAAAACGAAGTTTTTCCGCCAGCAATCGCTCCTTGTTAATCTGATCAGCCATTAAAAAATTATACCGTTCCTGAATATCAAAATTTACTTCACTGGCTTTATGGTAAAGTCCCTGTGAAATGGGTGGATTGTGAATGCCCCGGTGCTTTAAAAACTCATGAAACAAAGTAGCCACCTTTTCATCGGCATAGGTTCCATCAACATCAATTTTCCAAAAATCCACATCACCGCCCGGATACATTTTAGTTTTATAGGTCCTGTATAAAGTCCCCATCGAAAAAATATCACGGCACCGCACAATGATGTCAGACTCTCCTCCAGGATAGCGCTTGATCACACTCTCTAACTTCATTAATGAACCGATACGCCCGTGATTGATGGTGTGATTAAAAAATATACCAAAGGCAATATCATTGGTTTCCACATCAAGCAAAAGTTCTTTATAGCGTGGCTCGAAAATATGCAAGGGCACCAGTTCTCCGGGCAGCGGAAGAATCGTGAGCGGAAACATAGGTATAAGAACCGAAGCCATTTGCACACATTGATTTGTTGATTCGATAATTCGGTGATATAATGATTTTACATATTCCTTATAACCAAATCAGCACATCATCGAATTAACGAATCAATTAGTAGGAAACCAAATAATGGGGTTTGATACCAAAAGCTTTCGTCAGGTTTTGTTCGCCCGTCAAAAATGAAAGATTAATCAGGAAAGAGAACGCGGCAATCTCGCCCCCAAGCTTTTTTACCAGGGCTGCAGCTGCTCCGGCTGTTCCTCCTGTAGCCAGCAAGTCATCGTGTATTATCACCTTCATACCAGGTTGAATAGCATCCTGGTGAATTTCAACAGCGGCAGTACCATATTCAAGTGAATAACTCTGGGATATGGTTTTGAATGGGAGCTTTCCGCTCTTTCGCACGGGAATAAATGGCACGTTCATTTCGTAAGCCAGAATGGCACCAACAATAAATCCCCTTGCCTCAACGCTGACCACCGCATCCGCCCCGGTTAATGCAAAGTCGCTCTTGAGTTGTTGCGCAATCTT
>JAKEEN010000183.1 GCA_022616575.1 Flammeovirgaceae bacterium | reverse complement strand
TTCAGCAGTGTTCAGGTACATCGCGATAATTTCTTCTTTCGTAAAATTTTTTTCCAGGTAGATAGAGATAATCCACTCTTTTGTTTTTTGAACAATCCGTTTTGGGTAGCGTCCAAGTTTGGCAACACTTCCGTCCAAACTCATGTCTGGGTTCTGCGTGTAAAGATTTTTAGCGAGCTGTTGTGTAATGGTACTTCCGCCTCCGGCAGGGTTCAAGGTAAAGAGTCCCCAGAAAACACGGAGGTAAGCAATAAAATCTACGCCTGAGTGATCGTAAAAACGATGGTCCTCAGAAAGAATAAGCGTGTTTATTAAATCAGGCGAGAGGTCCCCGTAGGTGGTCTGACTTCGGTTATATCGAACGTAGCGGCCAAGTAAAGTACCATCGGCCGAAATTAATTCCGAGCTCAAGTCATTCTCTGGGTTTTCGATAGACTTAAGGCTTGGCATACCCCCATACAACCCAAATAAATCGATACTAACCGTGTAAACGTACAATGGAAACCCAAGGGCAACACACAGAAAAATAATCCACGTTGCTTTAATAATTTTTTTGAACCACGGCTTCTCGAATTGAAGCAGGTTACGGATTTTTTGCCGGGTAGTTTCTATCAAAGAATTTGAGGTACTCATCTAAGCCTTTGGTTCGGTAGAAGATATCGAAATTGTTTTTTGTAATAACAAAAGTATCGAATTTAAAGCCTCTGAATTCATTAACAGAGGTCAGGTTTTCGATAAACTGGCGATAATATTCCATGGCCGACTTGGGTCCGTCAAATTCGGAAACAAACGTAAGGGCCAGGTTGCTATCAAAGATCAGGTTGCTGGTCTTGAGCTTTAAATTTGGCCGGGTAGATTTATTAAAACTTTCGAGGGCCGCTGATAATTTTTCACTTTGCTTATCGGATTGTCTGGAAACAATAACAAAATAATGAGGCTCTTCCAGCGAGAGGATGTATTGGATGCCACGGGCCTTCTCTCGCTTAAGCTCAAAATCTTTAGAGGCCTTCAATAACTTTTTAGCATATTCGGTAGATTCTCCTTCAGGATACTTTTTGATGAACTCATCTAACGCCAATTGGTAATAAGAAATATCTTCTGTTTTGCCAATAATTAATACTTGAAGAAGCAACAGGCTGGGCGAAAAAATAGTCTCCCCCAACAACTGGGCCTGCTGAATTTTCTGTTTCGATAGATCATAAGCACTGCTTTCAAAATCAGCATAGGCAGCTTTATAAATCACTTTTTGCTTTTCGGCCGCCAGGCTTGATTCCTGCAGGTATTGTGGGTTGATCAGAATTTTTGCAAATGACGATTGAGGATGTTTTTGTTTTAACAACGTTGCATACTGCTCTGACTGTGTTGGATCAGCATCTTTGTAGATCAAGTAAAGTTTGTAAAGTGATTCGGCCTCAAACTCTGTCTCTGGGAATCTCCTCAGTAAAGTTTGAAAAGCATCGGAAGCATTTTCTTTTTCCTGCAAATTGAAATAATAAATATCGCCAAGCCTGAAGTAGGCAGCTTCAATTTTTTTTAAGGCAGCGTCTTTCTGCTCAGCTGTTCTTGGAATTTCCTTATTGAGCTTGTCGTAAGTAGCTTTTGTCACATCAACCACCGGAACCGCTTCCACGGGCGTTTCAACGGGTTGGGTTGTAGATGCCGCATCAGTTTGTTTCACTGCCGTGGTTCGTGCCGATCTTCGCCAGTTATCTTCGAGCGCACGTTGACCCCATACGCGCGCAAATTCTGATTGTCCAAATGAAACAGCAGACGGATTCCCAAAATACCAGTCGCTTGTTCCCGCTTGTGATATATCAACTCCCGATAATGAATTAGAAACAGCATTAATGGCTGACCGATTTCTCCTTTTCTTCTGTTTTGATTCAGGCTTTTTTTGAGATTCGACAAACGCATCAACTTTCGATTTAAGTTGTATGGAATCAAGTTGAGCTAAGGCCAAAAGACTGTCTTGCCATTCAATTGTGCGGAGGTTTTCTACGAACTCGTATAAAACTTCCTGGCGGCTTTTAATGGCCGCATAATTTTCATACTCCTTAGGTAAAGAACTGATGGCGCTGTCGTAATATGATTTTGACAATTCATATTTACGCTGATCATAATAGATAATTCCTAACTTTAAAAATGCTTCTCCATCAATGCGAAGGTTGTTGCCTTCCTGAATGGCGAGATTATAGTTAGCGATGGCTTCATTCAGGTTATTTTGCTTTTGCTCGAACACGCCCATCTCGTAATAAATCTTGTCCTTAAATTCTTTATTCTTACTATCCCTCAAAAGTTTGTTGAACGATCTGCGGGCCGTGTTGATATCTTTGCCTCTTTCGATTTCAGTTACCTGTGCCATATAGAGTCGCGAATAAAAGTCAACTTCATACTCAGGATTGGTTGAAATACATTTTTTGTAATAGTTAAATGCCTCTGCTTCAAAACCGAGTTGCTGGTACACCTGGCCAATGATAAAATAGATTCTTCCTTTTCTGTCTTTCTTCACCAGCAGAGGGTCTGCGGCAGTCAGGCTTCTTACCATGTTGTCGTAATCATTTCTGATTTGAAAATAGTAGGCCTTTTCAAGTAAAAAATTCTTTCGATTGACGTTATCCATTTCTTCTTTTTCTAGAAAATCGATGGCCGCCTGAGCGTTGTTATATTCCTGATGCTCGGTAAATGTTCTTACAAGACAAATAAGTGCCTGGTGCCTTGCATCTTTGTCTTTGGTAATTTTTGGATTGTTAACATACTTGAAAGTCTGTATGGCATTACCCCAATCAAAACTGTACATGCGCGCCTTCCCAACTAAAATGTATGCATCATCAACCCATTTGCTGTTTTGATGTCGTTGAATGGAAAGCGAGGCCATCTTCACTGCTTCCTGAATTTCTTTATCGTAAGACTTGGCAAGAGTTGAATCGAGTGGGGCAAATAATCTCAGCACGCGATTGTAATCATCGACATGATTTTTAGAGATCATGTCTTCTATTTTTTTAATCTCGTCTTTGGAGTAGAAATATCCGTTGTTATGAGCCGTTGTGTTGTGGTAAAGTTTACTGGTAAGGGTATTCTTTTCAGCAGAGCAGGCAGTGAGTAATCCAGCAAGCAGGGTGAGGCTATATATACAAAATCGATTCAACTTGGCTGGCAATTATGCTTAAAAACGTAAAAAACCAATATACTATATAATTCCTCCTCTGGAATATCTACTTTTGTAGCCCAAAAATTAAGTTTTGAAGCCTAAAAAAACACTTTCTGACAGACTCGGTACCCGTTATCAACTGGTGATTCGCCATGAGGAGAACTTTAAGGAGCAATCCACCTTTGGATTCACCTGGTCGAAAGTTATTATTTTTTCGGTCATTATATTCCTGGCCCTGCTCATTCTCAGCCTGTTTCTGTCGCGAACTATTTTGGCAAAGTGGTTTGACCCGCGATATGAAACAATGGTGATGAACCAACAATTGTTTACACTAAAAACCAAAGTAGATTCGCTGGCTATAGAGGTTGATCGAAAAGATCAGTTTATTGCTAATTTTCAACGAGTCCTCAGCGGAGACACCTCCGCTTTTAACGATCCGAATGAAAAAATAAAAGGTGAAGATCGGGCGTTGACAAAACCAGCCACTTTAAAAGTGGATCAAAAGGATTCAGCATTTCGAAAAGCATTTGAGCAATCTAATTTTTCAGTAATATCGCTCACCAGTGGCAAGTATCGTGAGTTGCAAGAGACTTTTTTCTTTTCTCCAATCACTGGGTTTATATCAGACAAATTTGATGTGAAGAAAGGACACTTTGGCGTTGATGTTGTTGCTAAAACAAATGAGTCGATTAAATGCATCGCTGACGGCACAGTTATTTTTGCATCGTGGACGCAAGATGCAGGCTATGTAATGATGGTGC